>JAHCLG010000009.1 GCA_026125385.1 Legionellales bacterium | reverse complement strand
GCGCTCCGTTCCAGGCTACAGGCAGGAGAAAATTGTGCAAATCAGCATTTTGCCTGTTTTTTTACCGGCTTAGAAGTAGTAAACTTAGCATAAATTTTCAAAACGGGCGGCATAGCACCATGACACAACCTACCATGACTGAGATGTGGGATAATTCATTTTTATACGATGGCAGTAGTAGCTATTTAGAAAGTTTATTCGAGGATTATTTACGCGATCCCAACACAGTCGATAGCCGTTGGCGTCAATGTTTTGATCAGTTGCCTAAAAAAAATGGATCACTCGATGTGTCGCATGCCGCGATTCGCGACTATTTCCGTGAGTTAAGTCGTCAGCCACAAGCCAGTGTTGCTGTCGCTAGTGGTGATGTTGAGCAAGTGCGTAAGCAAACGCAAGTCATGAATTTAATTAATGCGTATCGCAGTTTTGGACATCATGCTGCGGATCTTGATCCCTTAAAATTAACGCAACGTGTGGCAATTCCGGCATTAGATCTCGCTTATCATGGTTTATCCGCGAGCGATTTAACTCGAGTATTTAATACGGGAACACTAGCGGGTCAAGAAAATGCGAGTTTACAAACCATTTTAGATGCACTCCAAAAAACCTATTGTGGCACGATTGGCGTGGAATACATGCATATTTCGAATACCGAAGAAGTGCGTTGGCTACAAGAACGTTTAGAACAAACTCAATCAACACCAAAATTTAATCCCGATACAAAAAAACATATTTTACGAGGACTCACTCACGCCGAAGGGCTCGAAAAATATTTAGGTTCACGTTATGTGGGACAAAAGCGGTTTTCGTTAGAAGGCGGTGAAAGTTTAATTCCTCTTCTAGATACTCTAGTGCAAAACTCCGGCAGCCTTGGCGTAAAAGAAATTGTTTTAGGCATGGCGCATCGCGGACGTTTAAATGTGCTAGTGAATATTTTAGGTAAATCCCCTGAAGAATTATTTCACGAATTTGAAGGAAAAAAAGAAAATAATGGTCACAGTGGTGATGTTAAATATCACATGGGATTCTCTTCCGACGTGCAAACCCCTGGCGGTATTGTTCACTTGGCCTTGGCCTTTAATCCCTCGCATTTAGAAATTATTAATCCCGTCGTCGAAGGTTCAGTGCGTGCAAGGCAAGATCGCCACCAAGATGCGCAACGCAATAAAGCGTTACCGATTTTAATTCATGGTGATGCCGCGTTTGCAGGGCAAGGTGTGGTGATGGAAACATTAAATATGTCGCAAGCGCGCGGTTTTGCGACAGGTGGCACCATCCACATCATTATTAATAATCAAATTGGTTTTACCACCAGCAATCCGTTGGATGCGCGCTCTACCTTATATTGCAGTGATATCGTAAAAATGATCCAAGCACCGGTATTTCACGTCAATGGCGACGATCCAGAAGCCATTGTTTTTGTCACCCAGTTAGCGGTAGATTATCGCTTCAAATTTAACAAAGATATTTTAATCGATTTAGTGTGCTATCGTCGTCATGGTCACAACGAAGCCGATGAACCTTCAGCAACCCAACCTATCATGTATAAAGCGATTAAAGCTCAAGCTTCCACACGTACACTTTATGCTGAACGCTTAATCCAAGAACAAGTGACTACGCAATCCGCAGTCGAGAAGCTCAACGAAGACTATCGCGCTATCCTCGACAAAGGTCAAAATGTGGTGCAATTATCCTCGCACAGCGATTCCAAATTCGCGATTGATTGGACCCCTTATACCGAACAAAATTGGCGAGTCGCCATTGACACCAGCGTGCCACTGACGCGCTTGCAAGAATTAGGTCGTTTGCTGACTACCGTTCCAGACGGATTTAAAATTCAAGCCCAAGTGCAAAAAGAATATGAAAATCGCGCTAAAATGGCCAAAGGTGAATTACCACTTAACTGGGGATTTGCCGAAACATTGGCGTATGCCACGTTAATTGCTTCCGGCAATCCGGTGCGATTATGTGGTCAAGATTGTCAGCGTGGAACTTTCTCGCATCGTCAATGCGTTTTGCACGATCAAAACACGGGAGAATTATATACTCCCTTGCATCATCTCACCGACGATCAAGCTCGCTTCACCGTAATCGATTCCTTTTTATCGGAAGAAGCAGTGTTAGGTTTTGAATATGGCTACGCTTCTTCTTCACCCAAAACCTTAGTGATTTGGGAAGCGCAGTTTGGTGATTTTGCGAATGGGGCACAAGTCGTGATTGATCAATTCATCAGTTCGGGTGAACAAAAATGGGGGCGTTTATGCGGATTAACCCTATTATTACCCCACGGTTACGAAGGCATGGGACCTGAACATTCTTCGGCGCGTTTAGAACGTTATTTGCAATTGTGCGCGCAAAAAAATATGCAAGTGTGCGTGCCCACCACACCCGCACAAGTCTATCACATGTTGCGTCGTCAACAGTTGCGCACATTTCGTAAACCCCTCATTGTCATGTCGCCCAAAAGTTTACTGCGTCATAAACTGGCGGTTTCAAATTTAGAAGAATTAGCCAATGGAAAATTTCAAGCCGTGATTAACGAAATAGATGCACTGGATGCGAAAAAAGTGCAACGGGTTATTTTATGTAGCGGTAAAGTATATTACGATTTATTAGAACGTCGTCGGCAAGAAAAACTCACTCATTGCGCCATTATTCGTTTGGAACAACAATATCCATTCCCTAAAGAAGAAATTATCGCCGCCTTAAAACCGTATACCAAAGCCAAAGAAATTATTTGGTGTCAGGAAGAACCCAAAAATCAAGGTGCTTGGTATTTTCTCTTGCCGCGTTTACAAGCTTGCTTGAATGATCAACACGTTTTATCCTATGCCGGACGCGCGCATGCAGCGGCACCTGCGACGGGTTCACCGAAAATGCATCAAGCACAGCAAAATAATTTGGTGGAAAAAGCCTTAGGATTAACGCAAGCGGACGTGGTGAATTTTAGCCAACACGTATAATATTTAACTCTAACTATTGGGGACACAGCAAACATGTCAATTGAAATTAAAGTGCCAACGTTGCCGGAATCTGTCGCGGATGCGGTAGTCAGCGCTTGGCACAAAAAACCTGGGGATTTTGTCACCCGCGATGAAAATTTAGTCGATATCGAAACCGATAAAGTGATGCTAGAAGTACCCGCGCCTCAAGATGGTATTCTCAAAGAAATCGTGCAACAAGCCGGCAGCACCGTTAAAGCAGAACAAGTGCTTGCGATTATCGAAGCTGCCACTGCCAACACGACACCGGTAAAAGCCGCAGCCGTTCCAGCCGCCGCCAACGTAGAAACGTCTTCTGCTCCAAACGATAGCTTAAGTCCTTCGGTGCGACGGATTGTGGCGGAGAAAGAAGTGAATGTTAGTGATATTTCAGGGACAGGCAAAGACGGGCGCATCACTAAAACCGATGTGTTAACTCATTTAGCGAGTGCTACCTCACCAGCACCAACCACGATGATAAGCCCAGGTTCTCGCCCAGAACAACGCGTGGCGATGACGCGTCTTCGCGCACGCATTGCCGAGCGCCTATTAAGCGCGCAACACAATGCCGCAATTTTAACGACCTTTAACGAAATTGATATGTCTGCGGTAATGAATTTACGCAATCAATATCAAGACAATTTTGAAAAACAACATGGTATTCGCTTAGGATTTATGTCGTTTTTTACGAAAGCAGCCATCGAAGCATTAAAACGTTTTCCGGCTGTAAATGCATCAATCGATGGTAACGATATGGTTTACCACGGTTACTTTGATATTGGCATGGCGGTTTCTACCGATCGTGGATTAGTCGTACCGGTATTGCGCAATGCCGATCGCATGAGCATGGCAGATATCGAATCTTCCATTGCTGAATATGCCAAGCGCGCGCGCGATGGGAAATTAACCATCGATGAAATGACGGGCGGCACCTTCACCATCACCAATGGTGGTGTATTTGGTTCGTTACTCGCTACGCCCATTATCAATCCTCCCCAAAGTGGTATTTTAGGCTTGCACAAAATTGAAAAACGTCCTGTCGTCGTTAACGATGAAATTGTGATCCGCCCCATGATGTATGTGGCATTATCCTACGATCATCGCATTATCGATGGACGCGAATCGGTGCAATTCTTAAAAACCGTCAAAGAAATGATTGAAGATCCAACACGATTATTATTGGAAGTTTAATCATTATTGTTTTAATTATTCTAGAAGGCACATTGCAATGAATTTACATGAATATCAAGCTAAACAATTGTTTCGCGACTACGGTATTGCCGTACCGAATGGCGAAGTGATCCGCAGCACACAAGAAGTGAGTGCTGCAATCGATCAATTAGAAACCAAACGCTTTGTGGTGAAAGCGCAAGTGCACGCCGGTGGCCGCGGTAAAGCAGGCGGCGTTAAATTGGTGAGCACTAAAGAAGAAGCCTTAGACGTCGTAAAATCTTTATTAGGCACGCGGTTAGTAACCTATCAAACCGATGAACGTGGACAACCGGTTAATCAAATTTTAATTGAAGAAACCTCAGATATCGATCGCGAATTATATTTAGGCGCTGTGGTCGATCGCGCTACCCGTCGTGTGGTTTTTATGGCATCCACGGAAGGTGGTGTGGAAATTGAAAAAGTCGCAGAAGAAACCCCAGAAAAGATTTTTAAAATCATTGTCGATCCACTCGTTGGCATCATGCCATTTCAATGTCGTGAAGTGGCTTTCCAGTTAGGCTTAAAAGACGATCAAATCAAACAATTTTCCACGATTATGTTAGCGCTGGGAAAAATGTATCAAGACTTAGATTTAAGTTTATTAGAAATTAATCCGTTAGTTGTCACTAAACAAGGTAATTTATTATGTTTAGACGGCAAAATTAACATTGATGATAATGCGCTATTTCGCCAACCGCGTTTGCGTGATATGCGCGATACCACTCAAGAAGACGATCGCGAAAATCATGCGCGTGAATGGGAACTCAATTACATTGCCCTCGATGGCAATATTGGTTGCATGGTCAATGGCGCAGGGTTGGCGATGGCGACCATGGACGTCGTGAAATTACACGGCGGTGCACCCGCGAATTTCTTAGATGTGGGTGGTGGTGCCACCAAAGAACGCGTGACGGAGGCATTCAAAATTATTTTATCCGATACCAATGTGAAAGCGGTATTAGTCAATATTTTTGGCGGCATCGTGCGTTGTGATTTAATTGCAGATGGTATTATTGGCGCAGTGGCTGAAGTAGGAATAAAAATTCCTGTTGTCGTGCGTTTAGAAGGTAATAACGCAGAACTTGGCGCAAAAAAATTAACCGAAAGTGGTTTAAATATCATTGCCGCCACCAGTTTAACCGATGCGGCGAAAAAAGCTGTCGCTAGCGTGGAGAAATAATAATGAGTATTTTAATTAACAAAAACACCAAAGTCATTTGCCAAGGTTTTACCGGTAAACAAGGCACTTTTCATTGCGAACAAGCCATTGCTTACGGCACTAAAATGGTCGGCGGTGTCACTCCTGGTAAAGGTGGTCAAGAACATTTAAATTTACCGATTTTTAACACCGTGCGCGATGCCGTTAAACAAACTGGCGCCGAAGCTTCTGTAATATATGTTCCAGCGCCTTTTTGTAAAGATTCTATTATTGAAGCGGCAGAAGCGGGAATTCAATTAATCGTGTGTATTACCGAAGGCATTCCCACGCTGGATATGTTAGAAGCAAAATACTACATCGAAAAAAATACGCAAGCCCGTTTAATTGGCCCCAATTGCCCAGGCGTTATCACTCCTGGCGAATGCAAAATTGGGATCATGCCAGGACATATTCATTTACCTGGAAAAGTAGGAATTGTCTCGCGTTCTGGAACGTTAACCTATGAAACGGTGAAACAAACTACCGACGCCGGTTATGGGCAAAGCACGTGTGTGGGGATTGGGGGCGATCCTATTCCTGGCACCACTTTTATCGATGTTTTGAAATTATTCCAAGACGATCCACAAACCGAAGCCATTGTGATGGTGGGTGAAATTGGTGGTAGCGCGGAAGAAGAAGCTGCAGAGTTTATTAAACACTACGTCAAAAAACCCGTCGTTTCTTATATTGCAGGCGTCACCGCACCGGCTGGCAAACGCATGGGACATGCTGGCGCCATTATTTCGGGTGGTAAAGGCACTGCCAAAGAAAAATTTGCAGCCTTAGAAGCCGCAGGAGTTAAAACCGTAAAATCTCCTGCCGATATTGCTCGCGCCTTGCAAGAAATAACGGGGTGGTAATTTTCTAAGGTATGTTTGCTGATCCGCGCTGTGAAGCCACAGTCGAATCTCCAATACCCAGTAATACAATTCTGTTTGCCCATCAAATCCTTATCTGGATTAAACGCAAGTAAAATCCAGGTAAGGTGATTTAAATGCTAAAATACATTGCTTTGTATAAAAATTCATTGACTATTTTTGGTTTTTTCTAGCGCTAAAATCGCAAGACAGCAACAGCTAGAACAAGTATGTTTATCAAACACACTGAAAAAATAACTACCATTTTTGAACTTCAATCGTCCTACCTTATTGTTATAAAATCCACTACATCATGATATAATGCTCTACGCACCCATAAAAAATTTGTTCAAAAATCTTACCTATCAGAAATATTGCACTATCTCTGCGCTTTTTTGGAAATTCTCTCAAGAGTAACCTTTCGATAACCAAGGAAAATATTTTCTTAGGAGGTGAAGCATGAAAAATCGGAAAAAAAATCATATTGATTGTAAAACATGTCCCGTTGCTCAATTTTGCCTAGCGGGCGGGCTCGATAGCCAAAGTTTAGCGGAGCTTAATCACATGATTGCTTATGCCAAGGAATATTCGCGAGGAGAATATATTTACGCTGAAAATGATCCTGTTAAGTATTTATATGCGATTCGACAAGGAACGTGCAAATCTTATTATTTAAATCAACAGGGTGAAGAGCGTGTTCATTCCTTTGAATTAGCCGGTAATATTGTGGGATTGGAATATATTAATGATAAGACCTATAACACCTATGCGCAAACCTTAGAACACAGCATGTTGTGTTTAATCCCAATTAAAGAATTTAAAGATTTTTTGCAAAGTAATTCTGCCCAACAAAATAGAATATTGACGATATTAAGTAATAAATTAAAAGAAAAAGAATTTATTTTGCCAAGCACCAGTGCAAAACAGCGCGTGGCGGCATTTTATTTGGATATTATTCATAAAATTACCGATCGCTCGCGATCGGACAATGAAATTATGCTTAAAATTTCGCAAATGGATATTAGCAATCAATTAGGCATTACGCATGAAACATTAAGTAGAGTATTGCGTAATTTTATTCAATCTGGAATTTTAAAGATCAAAAACAATGCCATCTTGTACGCTAATACCGAAATGCTCTCAGATATTGCATTATTTAATAAAAACTACTTATTAAAATAAAGCCACATTGACAAATATCAATGCTAATTTTAGCTGAAAAATTATAATAAACTTACATTCATTTAATTAACAGGAGAAAAATCATGACAGGTACAACTGAAGGGGGAAGGAAGTCAAGTGAGGGTGGCCGTGGAGATTCCAATAAAGCGAATCCAACGGCCATTGAAAAATATTTAAAAGGCATTGATTTTCCAGCCGATAAAAACGAGATAGTTAATCAAGCAAAAGATAATGATGCGCCAGATGATGTGATGTCGGCCATCAAAAATTTGCCCGATAATGAGTATCGCTCAGCGGTTGATGTCACAAAAGCCGTGAGTCAAGCCCATTAATCGGTGCTTTTTAAGGGTAGCCTGCAACGGAGCGCAGCGTGTAGCCTGGAACGGAGCGTAGCGTGTAGCCTGGAACGGAGCGCAGCGGAGATCCAGGATCAGAAATTCTAAAAAACGAATTCTGAATTTAACCCAAGTTTCGTTACGTGTTTAAAGATTGAAGATAAACAGATATCAATGACACTCCCGCCTCCCCGCCCCCCCCCGTTCCCGGCTACACACTCCGTTCCAAGCTACACAATTGATATAGGAGAAAGAATATGGTTACTAAGGTAGGTTTACAAGCTAATTTTGTTAGCGCATTAAAAGATTTAATCGAATTAGATTATGATGCTATCGAAGCGTATGATGCTGCGATTAAGCGTTTAGAAAATCCCCAATATGCCACAACGTTAAATAATTTCCGCCAAGATCATCAAGATCATGTTACCACGTTAAGCAGTATTTTAAGCGAGCACGGAGAAGAAGCGCCGACTGGCCCGAGCATTGGCAAGCAATGGATAGCCAAAGGTAAAGTAGTATTAGCAGATTTAGCGGGTGATCACGCTATTTTAATGGCCATGAAAAGTAATGAAGAAGATACCAATACCGCTTATCAACGATTAAATGATTTTACCGATAAATGGCCAGATACCATTACTGCGTTAAGTAAAGGGTTAGACGATGAAAAAAAACATAAAGCCTGGATTGAAGGTATTTTGAATCAAACTTAACATAATTTTCTAAGTTAACACGCTGCTTATCGAGCAATGTATAAACGCGAATACTGGCGAGCAAGATTTTCTGCTTGGCGTAAATGTTCTGCTGATAATCGTTTTTTGATAATATCACGATTGTTTTTAGCTAAGGAAAATCCTTGTTGCGTGGCAGTGGTAAGCCAGGCATAGGCTTCTATATCATTGCGCTCTTTGCCTTGGCCATTAGCATATAATAAACCTAAATTATTTTGTGCGCTGGCGAGCCCTAATTTTGCCGCTTGCTCATACCAATACGCTGCACGCGAAAAATCTTGCTTAACGCCTTTTCCTTCACGATATAACAATGCTAAGTTGTATTGCGCTTCTGCAAAATTATGCTGCGCGGCTTGTTCATATAAGGCCGCAGCTTTGTGAAAATTTTGTTTTACACCTTGGCCATCTTCATACATTAACGCTAAATTATACTGCGCTTCAGGAAAATTCTTTTCAGCAGATTTTTCAAACCAACTCACTGCGGTTTTATCCGATTGTTTCACCCCTTTACCTAATCGATACAAAATACCTAAATTATATTGAGCTTTAGCGTGATGTTGATCGGCTGCCAGCTGATACCATTTTGCCGCTTCCGCATAATCTTGCGGCACACCTTTACCTTCTTCATAGAGTAAGGCTAAATTATATTGTGACGAGGCAAATCCATTTTTAGCGGATTGATAATACCACGTTGCCGCCTCTGGAAAATTTTGCGGAACACCTCGACCTAAATGATTTAATAACGCAAAATTATATTGCGCACTAGGATGACCCTGTAACGCAGCGCGATAATACCATTTCGCCGCTTCTGTCTCATTCTTTTTTACCCCCATACCATTTTCATATAATAAGCCTAAATTATATTGCGCCGAGGGAAATCCGCGTAATGCTGCAAATTGATAATAATGATGCGCGTGAGTAAAATTTTGTTTTACGCCTAGGCCATTGGAATATAAATATCCTAAATTATTGGCAGCACCAATAACACCTTGTTTGGCGGAGGCTTGATACCATTGCGCTGCTTTTTCATAATCTTGTGGTACGCCACGGCCAAATTGATACATTAAGCCGATTGAATATTGAGATTTTGCATGATTTTGTTGAGCTGCTTTTTCGTATAAGGTGGCGGCTTTTGAGAAATTTTGTTTTACACCTACACCATCTTCATACAACATGGCTAAATTAAATTGCGCAACTGCCAAATTATTTTTTGCTGCCTGTTCATACCAATAGGCTGCTTGGCGATAATCTTGTTTAACGCCGTCACCTTTTGCATAAAGATAACCTAAATTATTTTGTGACAGAGCAAATCCTGCTTGCGCCGATTTTTTATACCAGTGGATTGCAGTGGGGATATGTTGACTGACGCCATGTCCGTTGCGGTAGAGCAGAGCTAAATAATACATAGCCTCTTTATCGCCATTTTTTGCCGCTGGCGTTAATGCTTGCAGAGCATGAGAAAAATCGCCTTGACGATAGGCAATAATTCCTGCCTGAGTCGCTGCCAATCCTGTGCTAACTATGCTAAGTAATATCAGCATAGCGAATAAGCCATTGAAAATCGCCAACTGCTTCATTGTTTTCTCAAAAAAAATTATGCAACCTAAAAAGGCTTTCGCCTCTTTATTCAGTGTAGATGTGATTTTAGGATTGTGCAAAAGTAAATTTTCAGCTGTATTTTAATAGCTACCATGCAATTGGCTTATACAAATTAGTACCTGGTATTTTCTCTGGTAATTGGGATTCTGTGAGTGATTTTTTACTAATTCTAAGAGTGAAATCTGCATATTTACTTAATACCACTGCTGCTTTACGATATTTATCATTGCCAGGAACAATCAGTCCAATCATTTTTTGATGTTCTTCTTTTACAAACCGTAATGCTTCTGCTATATCGCCATCATTTGATACTAATACAGCACAATCATATTTATTTAACCAAGCATCATTAAGAATATGCAAAGCTAAATTAACATCTGATCCCTTCTCTTCAGTTTTAAATACCTGAATAAATTTTGGAATAGTCGAAGTTGGTTCACATACTTTTGCCATTATTTTACTTGTTAAGTAGTGTCCGTAATAGATTTTTAATTCTTGAATATATTTAGAAATTGCTAATAAATAGAGTTTTTGGCGGTCAGGTGATTTATCAGTTTTATCACGAGGAGAAATTTTTGCAGTGAAATATTTAATTTCCTGAATAGCATGTGTCTCGCCCAATAACAGGGTAAACAATCTTTTCAGATCGAGCCATTTATAATCCGTTTTTCTAAGCGAACCATAGTATAAATTAAATCCATCAACATATACTATCGTTCTTTTTTGTTGCATTTTTAACCCTTTGAAAAGACAAAAGCCTCACAAGGAGGCTTTTTACCCTACGGGCGAAACCGCAGGGGTAGTAGTATTTGCATTATAAATCATACTTATACCATTTGCAAACTATACCACGCGAAGAGAAAGTTCAAAACCGAGTTGTTTTAATACCATGCCAATGGTTTGGAGTTTTGGATTGGTTTTTCCCGATAAGGTTTTGTATAAACTCTCGCGATTTAAGTGAGTTTTTTGAGCGAGCAATCCAATTCCTCCTTGCGCATCTACTACCTGACGTAACGCTAATAAAAAGGCCGCCAAATTATTATCCTGTTGAAATTCTTCTAGAGCAACTTTTAAATAAGTGGCAGCTTCTTTTTTATTACGCAAAGAGTTAATTAACCAATCATCATAACTGCCAGTCATTTTAAGTATTTTAGATTTAGATCTAATCATAATATCGCTCCTTAAAATCAATCCAATATTCTTTAGCTTTTTGAATATCATCTTTTTGTGTTTTTTTGTTCCCGCCAAATAGTAATAAAATTATAGTATTATCATGCTCTTTAAAATAAATTCGGTAACCTGGGCTACGATGAATTCGTAATTCCATTATGCCGCTTCCAACAGACTTATAATCACCAAAGTTGCCTAAGGCAACTCGATTTAGGCGACTATTTATTTGGGCTCTAACAATTTTATCGTTTAATGATGCAAGCCAATCAGTAAACGGTTGTTTACCTGCTTTAGTACGATATACCCGTAACTCCTTCATACGCTGCCCTTCTTAATTGTAGCCCATAGGCTACATTGATTCAAGTTTAATTCAATTAATGATATTGGCAGAGGAGGGGATAAACAAAATAGTCATTTGTATATTGTTAAAGAAAATGAATCAGTGTCAAGCAGTTACATAATCTTAATAATCAACGCATGAATATCCTGTGGCATCAGTGGTTGCAAGGCCTGGTAAACTAAACGATGTTGTTCAATTAATTTTTTATCTTCAAATTGTTTTGCCGCAATTTTAATAGTGAAATGTCCAGCACCGGATTGAGCACCAATATGTCCTTGATGAAGATGACTATCATCGATTATTTCTAAATAAGTGGGTGATAATTGTTGAGTGAGTAAGTTTCGCATGGTTTGTATGCGTTTGGAATTATCCATGTTTAAAATACCTGTTTAAAATAATTAATTTCAATCTGAGCAAAAATGCCAGCCGTTTGATAAGGATCGGCATATGCCCAGGTCGTTGCTTCTTCTATGGAATTAAATTCAGCAATAATTAAACTACCGATTGGCGTTTCTTCTGCATTTAACAGCGGACCTGCTAACACTAAGCGTTGTTGATTTTTTAATAACTCCACGCGTGCAATATGTTCAGGACGAACTTGGGGACGAATTTTATAACCATCTGTTTTATCAAATGCTCGAATCACAAATAACATTGTTACTACTCCTGTTTATCACGCAGTTGTGGATAAAGAATGAGGGTGGTTAATAGCGCCATGATGATCATCGATCCGAGACTGCCAATTAATTTAAACCATACCCAAACCTTCGTTGAAAATAAATAAGCCACTAATAAATTTACACCACCAAATACTATAAAATAAATTACCCATAATAAATTAATCAAATGATGCGATTTTTTGCTGACTTGAATATTTTCTTTTTCTAAAATACGCTGAAATAACGTTTTTTTCTCGCCAAACCATGGCGACAACAGTAGGCCAGCGGCGAATATCCAGCTGATAATGCTGGGTTTCCATTTAAAAAATAATTCATTATGCATGACAAACGTAGGAATTGATAAGAGTAAAATCACTAAAAAAATCGCAACCTGCATGCGGTCGAATTTTTTGAATTTTAAACGATATAAAATAACGCCTAAAAACATCATAATATTAATCGCCGCTACGGCACTATAAAAACCATAAAAGTAATAGACAATCACAAAAATGATGATAGAAAAAATATCGTATAATGCTTTCATAGCAACTCTGAAAATTTTTAAAAAATAAGTATATACCACGCAGCGTTTAAAAGGCGAGTGCTCATTCTGCAATATTTTCCATCAAGCAATTCTTTTTAATCAAACGCTATCGCCCCTATTGGAAGAGAACTAACACAAAATAAAAGCTTGATTGACTTAGCTAAGTTCTTTAGAGTATCTAGTTAATCCCTAGTTTACAGGGTTAGCATCGTAGTCGCGCAAGAGTTGAAACACAAGGAGTTATTATTGCCATGAAACACACCATTAAATATACTTGCATCGCCGCAGCATTCGCATTATTTTCTGCTCATTCAGCATTTGCCGACATTACTTCTCAAGGGCTTTATATCACGGGACAACTCGGCGCCGCGCAAATTGCCACCCCCACCACCAACGATAGAACAGGGGCATCTCCTTTAAACGGCAAAGCCCGTGGTGCCTTTGCCTGGGGACTGAATGCCGGCTATCAATTTCTAGTCAATCCTAATTTCTTAATGGGCGCTGAACTTGCGTATCATGATGATGGCTATTCTTCTGTGACGTTTGCTTCCAATAATCAATATCGTATTACCTCAGAACAATTCGATTTATTGGCGACGTTTCGTTATGTATTGAATTCTCAGTGGAGTGTATTTTTAAAACCCGGAATTGCGCGTTTGCAACAGCATTATAGTATTTGGCAAATTGCTCGTAATTCTGGTATCGACCCTGTCACCACCACACGACATTTCAAACCTGTACTCGCAGTCGGCGCAAGCTTTGCCCTCAACAATCACAATGCCCTTTCGCTGACCTATCAACATACGTTTGGTAAAAATCTTAATACCATCTCCAAAGCCTTTACGCCAACTTCTGGTGTCATCGGCGCTCAACAAGATGTTTATAAAGGAGGCGCCTCTGTCGATAGCATCCTCGTGGGATGGAGTTATTATTTTAATTAAATGCTAACCTGTTACGATCTTCACACCCACACTAATCATTCTGATGGCAGCTTATCTCCAGAAGACTTAGTGGCGCGCGCAGAAGCAGTGGGTGTGACTATGCTCGCCATTACCGATCACGATACCATTTCTGCCATCCCCAGCGCGCTGCAAGCGGCAAATCACCTAGAAATTATTCCAGGGATTGAATTTTCTTCACGCTGGCAAAGTGTGGATATTCATATTCTAGGATTAGCCATTGATATTCATCACCCAGATTTATTAGCAGGCATTGCGGAGCAACAAAGCAGTCGCGAACGGCGCAATCGTGCGATTGCCGAGCGCTTAACGCAATTAGGTGTTCCCAACGCCTATGAAGGGACAGCGGCGTTGAATCGTGATCACAATCTGGGTCGAGTCCATTTTGCTCAATATTTGGTGCAGTGTGGCTTTGCAAACGATTTTAAACAGGCTTTTACGCGCTATTTAAAACCTGGAAAACCGGCTTTTGTGGAACAACCGTGGTTGGATTTTACGATCATTATTAAGCTTATCAAACAAGCGGGGGGATTTGCGGTGTTAGCTCATCCCTTAGAATATCAACTCAAAAGCAAACGATTGCGTCAATTATTACGGGATTTTAAACAAGCCGGCGGTGATGGTTTGGAAATTATCAGTGCGCAAACCCCTAACGATAAACTGCTCTATTTAGCACGGTTAGCGGAGCAGTTTGATTTATACAGTTCTCAGGGTTCCGATTTTCATGGCGATCACATGCCTTGGCGGCAATTAGGTCGTTTCGCAACGTTACCCGCTAAAGCACGTCCGATTTGGAAATGTTGGCAATCTTGAGTTTTTTGCCCTACAATTTGTCCATCATTTTCGCAAGGACTGCTAATTTTCATGAGCACCACACTTCATATTCATCCGCTCAATCCTCAACAACGATTAATTCATCGCGCCATTGAAATTATTCGACAAGGCGGAGTGATTGTTTATCCCACCGATTCTGCCTACGCCTTGGGTTGTCAAATTGGCGATAAACACGCGCTCGATCGCATCCGCCAAATTCGTCAAATCGATGAAAAACACAATCTCACGTTAATTTGTCGCGATTTATCGGATATAAGCACCTATGCAATTGTCAATAACTCAGCGTTTCGTTTTTTAAAAGCCTATACGCCAGGCCCTTACACCTTTTTATTAAAAGCCACGCGCGAAGTGCCCAGGCGGTTGCAAAATCCTCATCGTAAAACCATTGGCATTCGTATTCCTGAAAATCCAATTGCCATGGCCCTGCTCGAAGCATTGGGGGAACCGATGATGACCACTACCTTAATCCTACCCAACGAAGAAATGCCTTTACTCGATCCGTATGAAATCGATATTCAGGTGGGGCATGCGGTGGATTTAATTATCGATGGAGGCTATTGTGGATTTGAAGCCACCACCGTCTTTGATTTAGTCGATGATATTCCCACCATCGTGCGTCAGGGCAAAGGTGATGTCGGGAGAATGCAGTAAATAATTTTTGATTTCCTAATCCGCGCAGTCTAGGTAAAATAGGCGCTTTATGATTTATGGAGAGTCCTACTTGAACCAATCCAGCTTTTCCCGCGTTTTGTCGGGAATGCGTCCCACCGGCGCTTTGCATCTTGGACATTATCATGGTGCGTTAAAAAATTGGGTGCGTCTTCAACATGAACACGAATGTTTTTTCTGTGTCGTCGATTTACACGCGTTAACCACGCATTACGATGAACCGCAATCCTTTGAAACCAATGTTTGGGAAATGGTGGTCGATTGGTTAGCGGCTGGCATTAATCCAGGTTCTGCCAATATTTTTATTCAATCACAAGTTGCTGAACACGCCGAATTACACTTACTCTTATCCATGATTACGCCACTGGGTTGGCTCGAACGCGTTCCCACCTATAAAGAACAACAAGAAAAACTCAAAGAAAAAGATTTATCTACCTATGGTTTTTTAGGATATCCCTTGTTACAAAGCGCCGATATCATGCTCTACAAAGCCACCTATGTGCCGGTCGGTGAAGATCAAGTACCCCACATCGAACTCACTCGCGAAATCGCTCGCCGTTTTAACCATATTTACGGGCGCGACACCGACTACGAGCAAAAAGCCCAAGAAGCGATTTTAAAGCTTGGTAAAAAAAATGCGAAACTCTATCGCACGTTGCTGCAACGTTATCAACAAGAAGGCGATCATGAAGCGTTGGCGACAGGCCAAGCCTTGGTAGAAGAACAAAATCACATTAGTATTAGCGATCGGGAACGTTTACATGGTTATTTAGAAGGCGGCGGTAAAATTATTTTACCCGAACCGCAACCGTTACTGACTCAAAATCCTAAACTCCCGGGTTTAGATGGGCAAAAAATGTCGAAGTCGTATCATAATACGATTGCGTTACGCGATACTCCTGAAGTTGTTGAACAAAAAGTCAAAACCATGCAAACCGATCCGGCACGAGTACGCTTAACCGACCCCGGCGATCCAGAAAAATGTCCAGTATGGGGATTACACAAAGTCTATTCCAAGCAAGAAACCTTAGATTGGGTTAGCCAAGGTTGTCGCAGTGCAGGTATTGGTTGTTTAGAATGCAAAAAACCGTTAATTCAATCCATTCAAGAAGAGTTAGTACCCATCCGCGATCGCGCGCAAGAATATTTGGATAATCCCAGTTTAGTAAAAGCTGTAGTCGCTGAAGGTTGTGAACGAGCAAAAGAAGTGGCGCGAGATACCATGGTGGATGTGCGCGATGCTATTGGTATCGATTATACGTAAAGGAGTACGCAGTTTTGAGTAGTGTAGCGGAAGAAACCCTAATAACAACAGCAGCAGAAGAAGAACCTGAATTAAAACCCATCGCTGTGGTGGCGGGGAAAAAAATTTTAGAAATTCCCAAAGATTTATACATTCCACCCGATGCCTTGGAAATTATCTTAGAAGCATTTGAAGGTCCACTCGATTTATTATTATATTTAATTCGTCGTCAAAATCTCGATATTCTAGACATTCCAATCGCACAAATAACCCGTCAATATATGGAATATGTGGAAATCATGAAAGCCTTGCGCTTTGAATTAGCGGCAGAATATTTATTAATGGCGGCGATTTTAGCGGAAATAAAATCGCGCATGCTGTTACCCCGCGTTGCTAACGAAGAACAAGAAGAAGATGATCCCCGTGCTGAATTAATTCGTCGCTTGCAAGAATACGAACGGTTTAAACAAGCCGCCGAAGACTTAAACGAATTACCTCGTCATGGTCGCGATACCTTTGCTGTAAATGTGGTGGTACCAAAAGTAGAAATCGAAAAACCACAACCCAAAGTCGATTTGAAAGATATCATGCATGCCTTCATGGACGTGATGAAACGCGCGGAAATGACAGCGCACCATCACATCACTCGCGAACCTTTATCAGTGCGCGAACGCATGACACAGGTCTTAGAAAAATTATCCAGCGAAACCTTTGCAGAATTCCCCAGCTTATTTACCTTTGAAGAAGGACGCATGGGTGTCGTGGTCACCTTATTGGCATTGCTCGAATTAATTCGAGGTGGTATGGTGGAATTAGTTCAAAACGAGCCATTTGCTCCCATTCATGTTAAGGCAGTGAGTTAAATGAAATTAAAAAATTGTCTCGAAGCGATTTTAATGGCATCCGATTCTCCATTGACCATCGATGCGTTACAAAAATTATTTCCAGAAACGGAAATGCCAGAAATCACGGATATTCGTCAAGCCTTGCACGAATTACAAACCGATTATAACGAACGCGGAATAGAATTAGTCGAAGTGGCCAGTGGATTTCGTATCCACGCGCGCCGCGAATATGCCGCTTATGTTGCTAATTTATGGGAAGAAAAACCGGCGCGTTATTCGCGCGCCGTGATGGAAACCTTGGCCTTAATTGCCTATCGCCAACCGATAACCCGTGCGCAAATTGAAGAAATTCGTGGTGTGGTGGTCAGTTCTAACATTACTAAAACCTTGAGTGAGCGCGGTTGGATTAAAATTGTTGGACACAAAGAAGTGCCAGGACGTCCTGCATTATTTGCCACAACCAAACAATTTTTAGATGATTTTAATTTAAAAAAATTAGACGATTTGCCAACCTTACAAGAAATCATCGATTTAGAAAAAACCGAAAAAACCGTGCAAGCAGAATTAGAATTAAAACCCGTTGCCGATGAGGTTGTTATGGCACTTAATGATGAGGTTATTACAGAAACTATCCCTGCTGACGCAGAGCATCCACCGCTAATTATCAGTGAGGAAGTTTCATCAGAAAATGTAACTCAAGAAGAAATGATAGAAGAAGTATTACAGTGAGTGAAAAAATTCAAAAATTATTAGCAAATTTAGGAATAGCCTCGCGCCGTCAAATTGAAGAAATGATTAAACAAGGTCGTATTTTCGTCAACCGCGAATTAGCCCATGTTGGGCAACGGGTCAATTTTCACGATCACATCACGGTGGATAATCGCCAAATAGATTTATCGCCTCCTGCAAGTACGCGAGTATTAATTTATCATAAACCTATTGGAGAAATTTGTACGCGTAACGATCCGGAAAATCGCCCGACGATTTTTGAACGACTGCCCAAATTAACCACAGGTCGGTGGGTGAGTGTTGGACGTTTAGATATTAATACCTTGGGCTTATTATTATTAACGAATAACGGTGAACTTGCTGAAAAATTAATGCATCCTCGTTATCAAATAGAGCGTGAATATGCCGTGCGAGTATTAGGTGAAGTTAGTAACGAACAATTATCGCAATTGCAGCAAGGTATTCGTTTAGACGATGGTGTGGCGCAATTCGATGAAATTCTCGATAAAGGCGGAAAAGGTGCCAATCATTGGTACTATGTTATCTTGCGTGAAGGCAGAAATCGTGAAGTTCGGCGATTATGGGAAAGTATTGGCGCCACGGTAAGCCGTTTAATTCGCATTCGTTACGGCAATATTGTCCTGCCACGGGATTTAAAGCCTGGTCAATATCGCGAATTAACTCAACACGAAATTCAACGTTATCTGCCCTAATAATTTTCTTGAATTTTTCGTCTATACTTATCCTTACGGAAACGTGAATAAGGATGATGAGCGATGGAAGACATGGAGTTCTTACAAAGTTTTGAAAATCAACAAATCCCCAAGCAAGAATTCGATCACGAAGCCTTATTACGCGTATCTTGGCTTTATTTAAATACCTATGAATTTGATACCGCCAGTGCGGAAATTGTTTACCGCTTAAAAAATTACGCGCAATCCTTAGAAGATGATAATTTTTACCACGATACGCTAGTCCGCTTTTGGATTTATATGGTCTATCGCGCCATCGAAGTAAACCCTTACGGCGAAATTTTTTCCGATTTTCTCACGCACAATGAACACTTAATGGATCAAAGCTTACCGCTGGATTACTATCAAGAAGAAACCTTATTAAGCAAATCAGCACGTCACAAATGGGAAATCCCCGACATAAAACCCTTTATCGATATTTAAGAGTAGCGCGTAGCCACGAACGAAACGTGTAGCCTGGAACGGAGCGCAGCGGAGATCCAGGATCCTAACTATAAAAAAATTAAACTTTTCGACTTACATTTACTATCATACAAGCCTGGAACTTCGCTGCGCTGCGAACCCGGATCAGAAATTCTAAAAAAACCGAATTTTGAATTTAATCAAGTTTCGTTATGCGTTTAAAGATCGAAGATTAATCGAGATCAATCCTGGATCTCCGCTGCGCTCCGTTCCCGGCTACATCACGTCGTTTACAAATCATCCTCATCATGTTAATGTACAAATTGCGTAGAGAAAAAGAACGAGGAAGTATCCAGATGTTAAAAAACACCTTCTTTGCCGCGTTAACCCTGTGTGGCGCATTCACTCCAAGTTTTGCCGTAACTTCAATCAATCAAATTTACTATCACGTAAAATTTCCTGTCGCGATTACCAACATCACCGAATCCATTGACTTAACCCAAAATAAATATCGCGATTTAATTTTATCGAATTACGTTGCCGGCGTGTTACTCGGCAATATGATCCACGAAAAATATCCGACCTGGACATTGAATCACGATTACGTCTATGGCAGTTTATTCGGCCAATTGCTACAAGAAAATATTTCGACAATGAATTATGATGGCTCGAATTGGATCAATAATTCCACCGAGCGCGCTCAATTATTAGCACCAGGCCAAGGCGGCCCTTATCAACTCAACGATTATTCGAAACGCTTGCCGAGTTTAGATACCCCAGGTTCATTAGGTTTAATTAATTACACCAGTTTACAAGGTTCATTAGGCTATAGCATTAACGATCAAGATTCTGGAAAACAAACTACGCAAAATGGTCCTGCTAGTTTAGACAATTTGTATTTTGCCCCAATTGCTGCCGCTTATTTTCATTTTAATGATTTAAATCGCTTAGAATTAATTAATCAACCTTCTTGGGGGCCAGAGGCCGATACTTGGCAAAATTGCAAAAATAATTTGGCGAATGGAAAATTTTCTAACCTCAGTTTATTATTAAATGCCGCTTATAACGCAGGCACTTATTCTGAAATATTAAAAACGGAATTGTATTTGTGTTCATCGCCCAGCAATAATCTTAATTATGTGCAGTCGCTAATGGATTATCGCTTAAATGATCAAGATTTTATTAATGCCTTGCAATTTTCAGGCGCCGCGCAAAAATACAGCTTGCCGCAATGGTATCAAGGTACGACCTTTATTTTATATCCCCGTCAAATTATGTATTATGTTGATCAATTAAATAATAATAATGCTAATTTAAATCAATACGGATTATCATCCAATAATTCACTATCGTTTAATCTCGCTCAATTAGAAGCGGTATTTATACAGAATATGAATACGCTAGGTTATGTAAATTCAGCCAATCAGTATGAATTCATTTCAACTCAAGCGGCAAAAGCAGCATTTGAACAAAGCATGACAAACCATCATGCCACGTTAGCCAGCACGTTTAATTTTAATCAGGCACAAGACAGAACCGAGTTCTCCGCCATTATTAGCGATGCCTTAACCACACTCGAACAACAGCTCCATTTTAGTTTTATTGCCACCACCGAAGTCGATCATAAAACATAATCTGTAGCCTGGATCTCCGCTGGATCACGTAGCCTGGAACTTCGCTGGATCGCGTAGCCTGGAACGCAGCGCAGCGTAGATCCAGGATCAGAAGCATTTTTATACTTCGATCCTGGATCTACGCTGCGCTGCGTTCCAGGCTACAGCACTCACACCGTTCCAGGCTACAGCACGGCACACCGTTCCAGGCGACACAATTCAAACCACGTTTAACGCAGACTCACTCGCCAAGCAATCCATAATTTTCTTAAGGGTGTGAGTTCAAGAGTTGCGTTTAAAATAGAATAGTGAGTTTTCGCTACTTCCTGAAATGTGGATAACAGTAATTGTGTGAAAATAAGCAGTTCGTAACCCACAGTAACCGCTGTTATATTTTCGCGAATTTTAAAATACTGCTGTTGAATAGCTTGATGCCATTGCGTGGCATAGCTTTGAAAGGCAGGATGCCATTGACACTGTTGCAACTGGTTATCGTCAATTGCGAAGGCTTGAATATCCTGACTGGGAATAAAACAATAACCGCGCCGTAAATAATAGCCCAACTGCAAAAATAAATCGGTTTTACCTAAAATAACCGCTAATTCATTAATCCAGGGACACATTTTTTCATCTTTTTTTAATAATGCCAAGTGCAGTCGAATTAAATTTCCCCAGGTAAATTCACAATAATCCTGCACTGTTTGTCGATCGGAAAATTGCGGATGATCTAAAAAAAATTGCACGCCATTGATTATCGCTAAAAAATCATCGCAAGATAAATCGTGAGCCGCAGTCTGCAAACGTTGCGTTAACGGATGTTGCGCTTGCTGGTGAAATAAACGGGATATTTCATCGCGCCACCATTGTAATTTAACTCGTGCCACGCCGGGATCGCTCACGGTGAATAAAATGTTATTCACTTCTTGCCACCAGCTATGTAAGGCAGTGAGTAAGGCTTTATACGGAGGTTTGGTGAATAATAAACTGTAATATAAATTCGAGCCTGCTTTAAGTTCATTCATAATATTTTATATGCTTATTGTTGAACAGTGAAAAAGAGAGTTGCCTTGAGTAATTTGACGAACCTAATTTTTTTCGTGTTTTAATTCTAATACTGGAGAATTCGTTAATCCCATGGCTAATTCTAAATCTTTCACGGTTTGTGGTCCTAATAATGTTTTAAATAAATGACCTTGATGATCAAAAATATAAGTAGCGGGCAGGGCAGGAATGGCGGTGATCCCAAGCACCGTTGCCGGATCGCCAGTTAACAAGGGGTAAATAATCGCTTGTTTTTGGGCAAATTCTTTTAACTGAGTTAAATTCATACGATCGTAATTAACGCCTAACATCATCGCTTGTGTGTGATGCAAGTGATAAAATTCATTTAAATGCGGAATTTCTTCATAACACGGTTTACACCAACTCGCCCAATAATTAACGATCAACCACTTTCCCTTAAAATCTGCCAAGGCATATTGTTTTCCTTGAAGATCCTGCCCTAAAATTTTAGGATCGGATTTACACGCCAATAGTACCGCGCATAATGTTATAATCAGCAAACCTATCCTCAATGTGTGTCGCATATTTTTCCCTTAAACTTTAGTGTAGCCTGGAACGCAGCGCAGCGGAGATCCAGGATCAGAAGCATTTTTATACTTCGATCCTGGATCTCCGCTGCGCTGCGTTCCAGGCTACATGCCGCGCTTCGTTCCAGGCTACATGATCCAGACAAAAAATTATAACCCACCCAAAAATAATTCGCCAATTGCGGTAAAAATTTGTTATTCTTGCTGCAAATTTTATGGGTAAACGAGAATAGCATGCGCGGAATACTTCTCACCAATTTAGGCACACCCGATGCGCCAACCCCGCCCGCATTACGCCGTTATTTAGCAGAATTTTTAAGTGATACACGCGTGGTGGAAATTCCTCGAATCATTTGGTGGCCAATTTTACATGGCATCATTTTACGCCTGCGTCCGCAACGTTCAGCCAAATTATATCAATCCATTTGGCAAGAAGCAGGCTCACCCTTATTAGTCTATTCCCGAAATATTCAACGCCAACTGCAACAACAATTTGGTGATGATGTTATCGTAGAATTAGGGATGCGTTATGGTAACCCTTCATTGGCAGATGCTTTAACTCATTTACGCGCGCACCAGGTGACTTCATTAACTGTGTTACCACTCTACCCACAATATTCTGCAGCCACCCACGCCACTACGTTCGATAAAATTGCAAGTATTTTAAAAACGTGGCGTTTTATTCCTAATATCTCGATGATTATGGGCTATCACGATCAGCCGCAGTATATTAAGGCCTGCGCTCAACACATTGCCAAACACTGCCCATCCTCCATTGATTTACTAGTATTTTCATTTCATGGGTTACCGGAACGTTGCGTGCGGCTAGGCGACCCGTATCAACAACAGTGTTTACACACCGCCGAATTAATTGCCAAACAATTAGCGTTGTCTTCCAATCAATGGCGCGTGGTGTTTCAATCGCGCTTTGGTAAAGCCAAATGGTTACAACCTTATTGCGATAAAACCTTAGAAACGCTCCCAAGCCATGGCATTAAAAATATTGCCATCACCTGCCCGGGCTTTGCCGCCGATTGTTTAGAAACCCTGCAAGAAATCCAACTCGAAAACCGTCATATTTTTATGGAAGCTGGCGGAGAATCCTTTCACTACATTCCTGCATTAAATGCAGGAGAAAACCACATCAAAGCACTAAAATCCCTGTGTAACGTGAATGAATGTAACTCAAATGAATGTAGCCTAGACTGAGTAAAGCGAAATTCGAAAGCTAATTAAACATTTTGATAAAGCAAAACTCAGGAGGAACTTATGTTTCATGCTTGTTATTACACAAACAATGACGAGAAAAACCAGCTGATTATACTTTTGGTGCTGTAATTTTATACGTGCTTGATAATATAGATTCAGCTTGCTTTCTTAACTCATTTTCAGAAGCGCTATATGTTCCTGAACCAACAGCTTGCAATATGTTTTTATTTCGTCGTTCAATTAATTGTCGCGTCATATCTTCTAATAAAAAAGTATATGCTTTGGTCAATACAATATTAACTGAATCAACGCTTGGTGATATTTCTGATTGGCTAGAACTTAAAGGAGTAGTCTGAGGCTTTTTCTTCGCAATTGGTATGGGAAATCCTAGTTGATCTAACCGTTGTTCGTATGCAAGTTTTTCTAAAGTTAGTTTAAAGTACCTTGAATAATCAGCATCATAAGTGTTTTGAAAAATACCGTTTATTGTTGAAGTGAGTTGATTATTAACATAGATAGAGGTAAATGTTGGGTCAAGTCTATCTTCACGTCTTGTGTATTTGTCTTTTAGATAAGCTTTTAAAGCATCTACATGTGTGTAAGCTTGGTTGTTTGCTTTCTCTACATTCACAATAGGTGTTAAGTATTGCTTAATTCTGTTATGATCATTTTTCGATAAAAAAAGAGCAAGATCGTCATCAGTAATAGAAGAATCAATTGTTGATAGAGCAATAGATTCTTTTGCTTTGATGTAATCGTTATTATCTCCACCATAGCGATTTATAATATTTCTCATTTTGTTATATTGATCTTTTAAATAAAGTGATATTACATTTTTCTCATTTTCATTAGGAAAACGCTCAAGTGCGCTTTGTATTAGACTTTGTAATTGAATTTTTACTGTTTTTTTATCTAATGCTGTCAATAACGACACAAATTGTGAGCTAGCGGCGTCGTTATTTTGGCTACATCTTATTTTTTCTTTACTTTTGAGAATTTCCATATTCTCTTCGACTTCATGCAATTGATTTAATAATTGTTGTTGTTGTTGTTTGTAAAGACCAAGAGATATTTTACTATCCTCTGCAAGTCTTGCACTATTCAAGCGAGCTAAAATGCCTAATGAGGAATTATTTGCAGCGGTGGAATAGGTTTGTTTTACCTTGATATCGAGTTGTTGAACTGAGCTTTTTATTGCAGCGTATTGTTTGTAGTTTTCAGTATGGAAGAGTCGGCTTATGAACTTATCCCAAAAGCTAAGTTTTTGTTTTGCGTCGGACAGTACTTGTTTTAAACTGGAGAGCTGAGTATTCAAATTATTAGATGTTTGAATATGAGATTCGAATTTATCTTTTGTATTAATATCCTTTAGATTCTTTACTAGAATATTAATTTCACGTTCTGCATTAATAGCAGTTTTAAAATGCTTTAAAATTTCATTTAATGGATTATCGCTGTTAGTGCTACTATCGATTGTAATCTCGTTGATGTTATCTATTAAAAATTTATAATAATTATTAAATTCTGAGTCTTCCGAACTCGAAGAAATATTTTCATTATACTGAAGGTTTGGAAAACCTTGTATTTGCTGGTATAAAAACACTAATGTATGATTTGCAAGAAATCGGGTATTGATATCACTGCTTAGCATATTATTATCTCTTTATTGAGAACTAAATAGGTAATTTTTAAAAATTTTTTCAGCTGAGTTTTAATAATCGAGTAGGAATTTTTAATCAATTTCATCTTATCTATTTCCTGCCGATTATAACCTTAAAACCTTAAGGTTTTAAGGCAAAATATATGCATATTTATTTGGTTTCAAATTTTCAATATGCTATATAACTTGTTGTTTATACTTAGAAAATTATTTAGCGTTGAATTATTTTAGGTGATTATGGGAAAGATCTTAAAAAATCTGCCTGGATCTCCGCTGCGCTGCGTTCCATGCTACCCGTTTTCCATCAAACCCGTAATGAGTTCGAGACGAGCTTCCATGAAAACAAGCATATCGCTCAGCCCCTGCATTGAAGCGTCTAACAACTCTATTATGAACTTACTTTAAAAAAAACTATTATGGATTTCACTTTTGATCATTCAGCTCAGCAGTTCTTGCTGAAAAGCCGCCCGAAACAGCACTAGATTGGGATTTTTTAGAAGATAGTTTACGAAAATCAAATTCCGAAAATGGCTCTGTGCCGAAAATTTCAGGCTTAGCAAGCATTACCGCATCCAGCACTCTACTTGCCATTTCTCCAATGATAGACTAAGCTAAACTAAATAAACTTAGTTTAATAGAGGTGATTATGCAAACCATTAATATTCACGAAGCTAAAACCCAACTATCCCGTTTAGTTGAACAAGCCGCGAAAGGGATCCCCTTTGTGATCGCAAAAGCCGGTAAACCTATGGTAAAAGTGATGCCGTTGAATACCGCAGAATCTGAATCATTCAATAGATTGGGTTTTATGTTGGGGCAAATTCAAATACCTGAGGATTTTGATCACATGGGTGAAGATGAAATTGAACAACTCTTTGGTCATAAATCATGAAGTTATTATTAGATACCCATGTGTTATTGTGGGTAGCGGGAGAGCCGGAAAAATTATCCACGCAAGCACAGGACTGGATTAACGATCGAGGGAATGAATTATTTTTTAGTTCGGCAAGTTTATGGGAAATTGTCATCAAACGTAATTTAGGTCGTGCTGATTTTCAAGTTGATCCGCGAGTATTACGTCGTGGTTTATTGGACCATGGCTATAATGAGTTGCCCCTTACCAGCGAGCACGCAGTGGCAATTGAACACTTACCTTTACTCCACAAAGATCCTTTTGATCGAATTTTAATTGCTCAAGCATTCGCAGAAGGATTTATTTTATTAACCAGCGATGATTATGTCGCTCAATACCCAGGCTCGATAAAAAAAATATGATGCTTTGCGTAGCCTGGAACGCAGCGTAGCGGAGATCCAGGTTCGGAACATTAAAAAAACTCCGATCCTGGATCTCCGCTGCGCTGCGTTCCAGGCTACTTTATAACGATGCGGGTGTGGGAAAGATAATCTTGCCACGTTTTGCGGTCGGGATTAAAAAAAAGCCAGAAAAAACCCATGCCAACACAGAGCCATGCTGGGAAGGCGGTTACAAAACGAATGAGTGCTTGGCGAAAAGTGATTTTGTTATCATCGTCACTCACTAATTGAATTCCCCAGGCTAACATGCCCAGGGTTTGTCCTTTGTGGCACCAAAACCAGGCGTAAAAACTAAACCAAATCAATAATAAATAAAGTTGATACATAATATGATGTGGGGCAATGGCGACGTTGCCCACAAAAGGCATTAAAATGGCAGTGGCGACTAATAATAAAGCGAATAACACCATTCCATCATAAAACATTGCCGCAAAACGACGCCAAGCACCGGCTGGAGTTGTCATGGAGATTTTTCCTTAAATCGATTGTTGAAAAATCATAACACGTTAGGGCATTTTATGGTAGATTCACTGCTTTACTTGCAAAATAGGTAGAGCGACATGCCAACTTCCTGGGAATTGAGTTTTGAGTTTTTTCCACCGCGCACACCTGTAGCGCAAGAAACGTTGCAAGTCACGCTAGATAAATTGAATCGTTTCAATCCAGATTTTTATTCGGTGACGTTTGGCGCCGGAGGTTCTCAACAAGATGCTACTCTAGAGACCATTAAAAATTTACAACCGCTTACGCATGCGACACTCGTACCCCATATTTCATGTATTAATATCGACGAAAATGCTGTGCAACACTTTTTAACCTATTATCGTCAATTAGGTATTCAGCGGATTGTAGTTTTGCGCGGTGATTTGCCTTCAGGACAACTGGGATTAACAGGTCGATTTAAACAGGCAAGTGATTTAGTGAATTATATTCGTGAACATACCCAAGACTATTTTAAAATTTATGTCGCCGCGTATCCCGAAATGCATCCTAATAGTCAAAATCCGCAAATGGATATTCAGTATTTTATTCAAAAAATGCGGCAAGGTGCCGATTGCGCTATTACACAATATTTTTTTAACATCGATGCCTATTGTTATTTTCGCGATCGTTGTCACCAATTAGGCATGACTAAACCGATTATTCCTGGGATTATGCCTATTACCCATTTTCAAGGATTAAAACGATTTTCCCAGCTGTGTGGGGCAGATATTCCAAAATGGATTTATCAACAACTAGAATATTATCAAACCGATCAACAGGCCTTACAAGATTTCGGCCATGAAGTGATCACACGTTTATGTCAACATTTAATTCGCGAAGGCGCACCTGGATTGCATTTTTATACATTAAATAAAGCCAATGCCTGCGTAAAAATTTTAACCGAGTTTATGTAGCCTGGAACGGAGCGCAGCGGAGATCCAGGATCGAGGCCTGTTTAAAATTCCGATCCTGGATCTCCGCTGCGCTCCGTTCCAGGCTACATCCAGGCCTACTTATTCGCCGTAGTTTCGTTTGGAGGAAGATTTTATTTTGCCAGCCCAATTTTTAGGTAATAATTGTTGAGCGACAAATTGGTGAAAGGAGGAATATGGCCATTGATTGACTTCGTTGACCCAGCCATGTTTGACAGGATTATAGTGAATATAATTTACATGCTCTTCATAATCGGTTTCGTCAAAAATGGTGTGTTCCCAAAAACGGCGTTGCCATAATTGGTGTTCAGCGCGCTGATTGCAGGAAATGATGATCCCGCTTTTTTTCAAATTAAGGGTGAAATAACTTTTTATTTTGCGCATTCTATCTGAATAATTGGTATCTTGTTCTGGTAACTTCCAGATAGTATGAAAATGATCGGGTAAAATAACGATGGCTTCAACTGTAAAAGGATTTTCTTGTTTGACTTGTTGAAATGCTTGGCGCAATAACCCGATTTTTTCGATTAATAACCGGGATTTTCTATTTTTTAATGTGACGGTGAAAAAATAACAACCTCCTTCTATATAGAATCGACGAAAATTAACCATTTGAGTTGCTCGTTTTGGATAATTATTTTTATTATAAAATGCTGAAATTATCAGGCAAGTTGAGATTTTGGATATATTTGATTCAGATAAGCCTGGAACGAAGCGTGTAGCCTGGAACGGAGCGTAGCATGTAGCCTGGAACGGAGCGCAGCGGAGATCCAGGATCGGAATTTTAAACAGGCTTCGATCCTGGATCTACGCTACGCTCCGTTCCAGGCTACACGCTCCGTTCCAGGCTACACGCTCCGTTCCAGGCTACACGCTCCGTTCCAGGCTACGGCCTACCTAAAAAAACGGGGGCAGCGGGAGGATGAAGATTCACTTTCTGGTAACTCATGGTAATCGGTATGGGGGCGGCATAATTCTACTACTTTTGTGGAAAATGTTCTCCAACAATCAAACCAAAATTGGCTGGTGAAAAATTGATGGCAAATGGATGAACGGTGAGGTGAGGAATGCTCATCTTGAATTTCAGTGGTAGGTGTAGAATTACGCATTTCAATGTGTGAACCTGACGAAGGTAGTGTGCGTTTAATTTGCCTAGCTACGCTTTCTAAGGTTTCATCCGTTTGACAATCGATAAAATAACTCACGAGTCTATTCGTGTTAAGTAAATTTTCTCTCGGGTCAAAAATGTTAAAATAATTTTTTAATTTATTATGAACACCATAACTTGCCGTGGTTGCGACACCCAAAAAGAAGCAAATTAAATTTGTCGCTTTGATACCTTCGTCTAAATGAGGATTTGCGGCAGTGAGCACAATGGTGATCATCGCAACCGATAATCCTAGTGGGGCACTCATGAACCCCGCTTTCAATGCTGTTCGGCTAGGAAAATAATCTGACCAATTTTCCTTTTTTTGAAATAAATTAATCATTTTTAAAATGATTTGTGGAGGGAATAGTGGATAAATAGCAAGTGCATTAAATACTAATGCGCAATAACCCATAAAATCATTAAAAGCAGTCGAGTGATTGCCAAACAACACATCACAGGCTTTTTGTAACGTGCTCTTAGTGATGCCGTAATAATTCCAATTCATAAAAATACTAAATGCAGCGCTTACGATCCTGCCGAAATAATGATAAATCTGCGTGTTAATTTGCGACGGATGATAATTTTTAATCGCCTTAAAATAGTCCGTTAAACTTTTTTCGGTAAGCTGTAGTTTGGTTAATTCTTCCAATTGTTGGGTGTTAGCAAAACGCAGATAATTTGCAAATTCTTCAAGAAGTAAAAATAGATATTCTTTATTGTCTTTTGATTGGATCGGTTCTTGCTTAAGATATAAATGAGTTAACTGCAAATTGTATTTTAATTGTAAAAAATCATTCATCACGAAGGTAAGTAACGCAAATTTTCTCGCAGTAGAGGTGGGATAAGCACCACTTAAAAATGCCAGAATGCTGGGAATGAGTTTAGCATTAATGGTTTTTGGTAAAGTAAATCCAAAAAATTCTAATGAGTTAGTATTATTGTTACCATTTAATATAGAAGCAGTGGCCGCAGCAGCATTAAAAAGCACCCTTTTTATCATGCGCTTTATTGATGTGAGAGTTTGACTTTCGGCAGGTTTAAGCGTAAATTTTTTCTGATGTGCTTCTATTAATACTAAGGCATATATCGCATACACTGCCGTTGCACCCAATGCTGTGAGCATGCCAAGAATACCTTCGATGGTGGTCATTTCTGTTATTGTTTTTGGTGCGTGATCATTGGCCTCTTGGAAAGTTTCTCCTTGTAATAATTTAATTAAAATCGCCACGCTGCGCGGATTATTGCCGGTGAAGGTGACAAGGTAGCCTGTAATAATCGCGAATGCCTGCACATAGGAGGAAAATGACAATAGTTTGTGTTCATAAGGATTTTGCAAAAACTCGGGGAGGGAGGTTGAGGTTTCCTGAGGTGGGGTATTTTTTTGTTCTTCATCATCGAGCAGTGGGGTCTTTGGTGATGATAAAGTTATTGGTGTATTTTCCATGTTATATCTCCTATTTTAATTGTGTAATGTGGATCCAGGATCGGAGTTTTTTTAATATTCCGATCCTGGATCTACGCTGCGCTCCGTTCCAGGCTACGGCTGCGCTCCGTTCCAGGCTACAGGCTGCGCTCCGTTCCAGGCTACGGCTGCGCTCCGTTCCAGGCTACACGGGTCCAGCTACGGTAATTAATCGTAGGCTAAAATGGGGCTTAGCCATTTTTCAGCATTATCTACCGATAAATTCTTGCGTTTGGCGTAGTCTTCAATTTGATTGCGATCAATTTTTCCCGTGCCAAAATATTGTGCCTGGGGATGCGCGAAATAATAACCACTGACACTAGCAGCAGGCCACATCGCATAATTTTCGGTAAGACAAATCCCCGTGTGTTTAGTCACGTTCAGTAAATGAAATAATGTTGCTTTTTCCGTGTGATCGGGACAAGCAGGATAGCCGGGTGCTGGGCGAATGCCTTGATAATGTTCGCGAATTAATTCTTCGTTGCTTAATGTTTCTGCTGCGGCATAACCCCATAATTCTTTTCTCACGCGCTGATGCAAATATTCGGCAAAGGCTTCTGCTAAGCGATCGGCTAAAGCTTTGGCTAAAATACTATTATAACTATCGTGCGCTTTTTCAAATTCTTCAACAAATGCTTCTAAACCAATTCCTGTGGTCACCGCAAATAGGCCGATATAATCGGTTTTTCCCGAGGATTGTGGCGCAATGAAATCACTTAAACATAAATTAGGTTTATTGGTTGATTTTACCATTTGTTGGCGAAGAAAATGCAGCGTTGTTTGCTGATTTTTCTCATCTAATAAAGTTACATCATCTTCATTAATTTGATTTGCGCGAAATATTCCGACCACACCTTTCGCGGTTAAAATCGAATGGCTGATGATATGTTCTAACATTATCTTAGCATCGTGATATAAATTGCGCGCTGCTTCACCGATAATTTCATCGTTTAAAATATGAGGAAAACGTCCCGCTAATTCCCAGGTTTTGAAAAATGGCGTCCAATCGATATAATCGACTAAACTGGCAATCGTAACATCCTCGATTATTTTTATTCCGAGAAAATTCGGTGTTACCGGCTGATAACTTTCCCAATCAATTAATAATTTATTCGCACGCGCTTCTGGAAGGGTGACACGAGGACTTCTGGCATCTTGATTTTGATAATGTTGAAAAATTTGGCGATATTCGCGTTGAGTTTCGGCGCAAAATGATTTTTTCGTTTCGGGATTTAATAATTGACTGACGACGTTAACCACTCGCGAAGCATCTTTAACGTGGATAACGGGATGATCGTATTTTTGTGCAATTTTGGCAGCGGTGTGTTTTTTGGAGGTTGTTGCCCCACCAATTAGGAGTGGGATGGTAAATTGCAAACGCTGCATTTCTTTGGCGTTAATTTGCATTTCTTCAAGTGACGGTGTGATTAATCCGCTTAAGCCAATAATATCGGCTTTTAGTTCTTCTGCAGTGGCTAAAATTTTATTGCCAGGAACCATCACGCCTAAATCAATCACCTCATAATGATTGCATTGCAAAACCACACCGACAATATTTTTTCCAATATCGTGCACATCGCCTTTAACCGTGGCTAAAATAATTTTGCCTTTACTCTGTGGTTTTTCTGAAGTGCGGGAAAAATAGGGTTCTAAATGAGCGACGGCTTGTTTCATCACGCGAGCACTTTTCACCACTTGCGGTAAAAACATTTTGCCGGCACCAAATAAATCGCCAACAATATTCATGCCTTTCATTAATGGCCCTTCAATAATTTCGAGTGGAGAGGCAATGTTAGGCAGCATTTCATCGCAATCGGCAATGATATAATCATTAATACCATGGACTACCGCATGGGCTAAACGTTTCTCAACATCATAGTCACGCCAGGATAAATCGATTAATTTTTCGGAGGTGTGTTGTTCAACCGTATGAGCAATGGCTAATAAGCGTTCTGTGGCATCGTGGCGACGATTAAATAAGACATCTTCAATGCGAATTAAAAGATCGGGTGGAATGTCTTCATACACGGGTAATGCGCCAGCATTGACGATGGCCATGGTTAATCCGGCGCGAATAGCGTGATATAAAAAAACGGCATGCATCGCTTCGCGTAACGGATTATTACCGCGAAATGAAAACGATAAATTACTGATGCCACCACTAATTTTGGCGTGAGGTAAAGTTTGTTTGATGCGCCGCGTGGCATTTAAAAAAGCCATGGCATAGTGATTATGTTCTTCAATGCCGGTAGCAACGGCAAAAATATTGGGATCAAAAATAATATCGTGCGCAGGAAAATTTAATTTTTCAGTGAGTAGTGAATAAGCACGAGTGCAAATTTCCAGTTTGCGATCTTCGGTATCGGCCTGACCTTTTTCATCAAAGGCCATTACTACGATGGCCGCACCATAACGCATGGCTAATTTAGCGTGGTGCAAAAATTCCGCTTCACCTTCTTTTAAGCTGATGGAATTAATGACGCATTTTCCTTGCAAACATTTTAAACCGGTGACGATCACTTCCCATTTTGAGGAATCTATCATTACTGGTACACGCGCAATATCGGGTTCTGTGGCAATTAAATTGCAATATTGGCGCATGGCGAACACGGCATCGAGCATGGCGTCATCCATATTAATATCGATAATTTGCGCGCCCGAATTCACTTGTTCACGCGCAATGCTTAAGGCTTCTTGATAGTGATTATTTAAAATTAAATTGGCGAATTTTTTCGAGCCGGCGACATTGGTGCGCTCACCTATATTCACCAATAAACTTTCATCATCGATAATTAAAGGTTCTAATCCACTTAAATAACAAGCGGGTTTTAATGTTGGAATTTGGCGCGGCGTGCAATGTTGAGTTGCGTTGATGATCGCTTGAATATGTTGCGGTGTGGTGCCACAACATCCGCCAACAATATTAATAAATCCTTGTTCGGCAAAGTCGCGCATGTGTTCTGCCATGGAGTGCGGAGTTTCATCGTATTCGCCAAAGGCATTGGGCAAACCGGCATTGGGATGACAACTCACAAACGTATCGGCAATTTTGGCTAATTCTTCGCAATACGGGCGTAATTCTTTTGCACCTAACGCACAATTTAAACCAATGCTCAGGGGTTTTATGTGTTTTAACGAATACCAAAATGCCGCCAGGGTTTGACCCGAAAGCGTGCGTCCACTGGCATCGGTAATGGTGCCAGAAATCATCACGGGTAAACGAAGCTGGTGCTGTTCAAAATAATCTTCAAGCGCAAATAACGCCGCTTTAGCATTTAATGTATCGAAAATAGTTTCGACTAATAAAATATCGGCACCACCTTTAATTAAGCCGTGAATGCATTCTTGATAGGTGTGAACTAATTCATCAAAACTGGTATTGCGAAGTCCTGGATTATTAACATCGGGCGAGAGGGATGCCGTACGATTGGTGGGACCCATCACGCCAGCAACAAATCGTGGTTTTTCTGCAGTAGAAAATTCAGCACAGGCTTTTTTGGCTAAGGCTGCGGCAGCGACATTTAATTCATAGGTAAGATTTTCACACGCATAATCACTTTGCGAAATGGCGTTGGAATTAAAGGTATTGGTTTCGATAATATCTGCACCAGCGATTAAATATTGGCGATGAATATTTAAAATAATTTCCGGTTGAGTGAGCGTTAAAATATCATTATTGCCTTGTAAATCGTGAGGGTGCTGTTGCAAGCGCGACCCATGAAAATCTTCTCGAGTTAATTTTAAATTTTGGATCATCGTGCCCATGGCACCATCGAGATATAAAATGCGTTGAGATAATAAGTGGCGTAATTCAGATCCACAAGAATTCATATGTTTTCCTTTGCATTCGATTGAGCGTTAACCCATATTTTGTCCGTGAAATTGTTACGATAGCGTTGCAATTCTTACGGCATGGGTTACTGCCACCAGGCTTAAAAATGCATTTTAAAGCAAATACTTTTGCATTACTATTTTCTGCCGCATCCTTGTGCTAGGATTAAGCCAATTTTCATGAATAAAGGGTAGGGTAATACATGGCACGTCAATATCAAAAAATTTTGTGTGGTTGCATATTTTCATTAATGAGTTTTTCCTCCACGGCTTTTGCACAGGTGGATGATTCTAGCAATATGTTATATCGTTCGCCGAGCGTATTTAATAACGGGCACTTTTATGTGCAAGTGGATGGCGCTTACGCATTAACGCTGCTCAGTTTTAATACCACAACGTCATTAGGTAGCTTAGATAAAAAATCACGGCGGGTGAGTAATTTAGCGGTGGATTTAGGCTTAGGCTATGCGTTTAGTCCGCAATTTGCCGCACCGATCCGCGTCGAGGCCTTATTCATTGGTCGACCCAGTAAAAAAATGACGTTTAATCCCTTCATTACGGGGGCAAGTAATCGGGCAACAGCCAGTTTAAGTACCACGCAAATTTTAGGAAATGTCTATTACGACTTTTTAAGCTCAGGGGATACTGAATTAATTCCTTATGTGGGCGGTGGATTAGGTTTTGCGAGCGGTAAAGGAAAGTTAAGTGTGACCGATGCCAATGGTAATGCCTTATACACCAATAGTTCCGCCAGCAAAAATCATTTAGCCTGGGATCTGGAAGCAGGTTTGCGCGGCGAATTAACCTCGTCGGTCGATTTAGGCGCTTTTGTGCGTTTTAATAATTTAGGTAATTATACCTTCGCCGCCACTCCTATCGCCGGCGGTAATCCCGTCTCCTTCAAAACCAAAAATGCTTATGCCATCGATTTAGGTTTCGGCGTCACGTTTAATTTTGGTTAAAACGTAGCCTGCTGTAGCCTGGAACGGAGAGCATGTAGCCTGGAACGAAGCGCAGCGTAGATCCAGGATCAGAGTTTTTTTAATGCTCCGATCCTGGATCTACGCTACGCTCCGTTCCAGGCTACATTCGTGTATAATTTATTAATTATTCAAACAGAGAGTGCGAGCATGGTTGATCACACAGATGATGATTTTGATCCAGAAACCGCAAACGATGAAAATGCGCAATTTTGGGAATCGCTCGGAACAGGCGGCAAACCGTTATCGGTTGAGCAAATTCGGAAATTTGCCCTAGAGCGTCCGATCACCCAAAATGATATTGATTATATTGTGGGAATGTATCCGTTTTTAGATATTTGCAATGCCGACTTAGCCAACGTGCCCGATAATTCCGTCAAACCCAAAATCATTACCGCACTCCACAGCCACTGGCAAATTCACGATCGTGGCGATAGATTAACCGCCGGGCCTGGGCGTTGTAATTTCGGCGCGTTTCGTTTAAATCGGTACAATGAACAAGGGGAAATGCTCGATGATGATGGCAGTGGCAGCCAATGGATCAATCCCGAAGGCACGATTGTAAAACAATATTACGACACCGCCGTGCAAATGATCGAAATCGCCGCCAGCCGCTGGACTTCCGCCGCCATTCTCGGCGGTTTTCGCTCTATGCAACGCGCTGCCTGGATGGCCGCCCAAACCTTTGGCTTTGCCATTAACTACGAACCCACTGGCGAAGATTTAATGATTTTCGCCGCCTTAAAAGCCAACGGCGGAGTAAAAGGCAGCGGCTCTTCCAGCAGCGGCTCACCCAAACCAAAAAAACGTTAACGTATTGCCGGGCTTGATGTAACTTAATGTAGTCTGGAATGAAGCGCAGCCGTAGCCTGGAACGGAGCGAAGCGGAGATCCAGGATTAGCACTATGAAAAAATACCGATCCTGGGTCTCCGCTTTGATGCGATCCATAATCGAAATATAAAAATGCTAGATCTGGGATCAGAGTTTTATTAATGTTCTGATCCTGGATCTCCGCTGCGCTTCGTTCCAGGCTACGGGCTGGATTTCGAGTTCGCTGTGCTTCGATCCTAGCTACGGTTTTTCTTGGCATTATTGGCGGATAATTCTTCTTCTGGATGTCCTAATACCTGTGCTTTTGTTTTAGCAGTGAGTGCAGTAAGAACATCATTTCGTAGAGTACCATTATGTGGAAGATGACCAAATATCTCTTGCTTTCTAGCTGGCGTAGCTTTGGAGTCTTCAATAATTTTTGCTATTTGATCCGCTGCTAAAATTGGGCTATTTATATCGATTTCTCTGTTTTGATCACCATCTGCCAGTTTATAAGGGGCTTTTGCAATTAACATTTCACGTAGAGTATCTAAACTATCCTTATCATCCCGATTGGCTAACTCAGTTAAAACCTCAAGAATTTTCTCTGGACTTGCATGCCATTTTTCATAAAGTCGAGCTAACATATGTTGAGCTTGCATAGCTTTAGTTATATTCCAATTATCTGGATCTCTGCCTTGACGAAAGTTTATGAGGAAGGTTGCTAAGTTACCAGAATTATACAACTCATCCATTTTATCATTGAGTAGCAATACTCGTTTCTGATAATTAGAAAGCGTTCGAACTGCTACTGCCATTTTGGCAAATGGAAGATGCTCAATAATATAGTAGGGTATCCCTTTTTTGGAAGCATAGTTATCTGGAGTTTGATCAATTTTCGCATTGTTATCATCAGTGCCTACGCCAGCTACCTTCCAGTTGTTAGTATGAAAAATCAATTCATCGGCACGTTCGGGTGTAATGTCGGGCGAGCTTAAACAGGCAAGAATGCGATCTGCTGATGCTTTTATTGAGGCTGCCTGGTCTGGATTAGCATTATTAAAATTATAATCATTTTCATTATAACTATGATCCACATCAAAATGCTCAATATTTCCACGCAAGTCAAGATTTTGTGTTGTTTTTGCTTGTTGTTTTGATGTATTTAAAACACCAAATAAAGTTTTTAGTACTCGTTTAGATAATGCGTTATTATTTTGTTGATGATAATCAACAAGCACATTCCAAATAGCATTTTGGCTATTGTCATCACGTGATTTAAAAATTATTTTGGCATTACGCTCTGCTTGAGTATACCAGCTAGCAGATACATTGTTATTAGGAGGGGTTAAGAGCGTTCTAAGAAAGGTAGCTTCACCATCCACTTGACTATTTAAGCCATTAGCATCTTCAGCGTAAGTTTTATATAAGGCTGATATAGCGGTAGAGTTAGACATGTTTGCCATAATAGTTGCTAGAGTATTCGCATTAATATTAATTAGAATTTCTTTTAAACGCGCTTCAATTTGAGTTTTCTTTGTAGGATCATGTTCTTTTTCTTTAATAAGATAAAGTTGCTCTAGGATTTTTGCCATTTCTTCCGTTGTTATTATTAATTCGTTATTAGCTGTAAAGAGAATGCTATTATTTATTTTGAATTTATTATGAATAGAAGCAATATCATCTACATGGTTATTGTCTACATTATATCCATTAGCAACTTCGCTATGTATCTGATAAAAATCTAGCAAAAATTGAGCAACAAGCTGGGGATTGGTTTTATTACCCTGTATAAAAGTTTGAGCGTGCAATAAATACTGTGTAGCTGCGGAATGATCCTTATCTGCGGCTTGATGTGACATGCTCTTACTGCAATTTTGTAAAGATTGATCATCAGCAAAATGACTTTTAATTGTATTTATGGCATCCAAAGCATCTTGCACGTTTGTTTGGTCATTAGAGTTTAATTTCTCCAAAATAATTGCTTTTTGTGTTAAAAAGTTTTCGTAATCAGTAATGACAGCTGCTTTTGTTGCCTCATCTGGGGCAAGTAAAATTGCATTGATATAGGATTCTCGGGCTTCATCGATATATTTTTTAATTATTTCTTTTAATTTTGTTACAGTAGGTTTGTCCCCATTATTCGCTTGCCAATTATTGAGCTCATTCTTATTAACAACATCTGTCCAGGTTGGCACATTATTATTGTTAGCAGTTAAATCCGCATGCAACTGATTCAAATGTTGTAAGGTACCCACATCTGCCCCATAACCATCAGCCCCTTCTGTAATTTTTTTATGCAGTGCCTTACTAGTAATATGACCACCTGTTTTATGAAGAATTTGTGCGACATTTTCACTCGCGTGAAGGTGTTGGATGATGGCTTTTCTGCGATCTTCATTTAACCGATGAAATAGTCCAATGATGGCAAGACGTTGGGTGTAGGTGTCGCTAGGTGCATTATATTCATCTTTACTCACTTCGCGTAATAAGTCACAAATTTGCGAGTCGTTTAAATTAGTAAATAATGCAGTTTGCATGGCAATTTGTGGAGTGATTTTTCCATTCTCATTGAGAAAGTCACTTAACAAAAGTAATTTTTGATTAAGAGATATCGTATTAAAAATAGTTTTAGCAGTTTCTTGATTTTTATTGTAGGCGGTTAATAAAATCTCAAGACTTTGGGATGAGTTATCAAAGACATAAAATGTCTTTAATAAAGTGATACCTGGATTTTGTATTGTTGTAGGAGAAAGCTCATTAAAAACATCATCCGGTAATTGAGCGATGTCAATTTTTGCCGATAATTCCATCTCACGTGTTGGTTTTTTAAGTGATTCGGTAAAACGCTCTTCAAAATATTCAGCATATTCTTTTTTAGCTTTTTTTCGACTGACTACAACTACGCTGAGAAGGCCATGACTCATTGTTTTATCGAGCAGTGTGAGGGCACTAAAAAAACGTTGAATTTTTTCTTTAGCGTTTTTATGCTCCGTTTTACTAAAGGGAATAAAGTCTTCAAAAAATGCTTTTCCACTATCAAGGTTATGGTTTGAATTAAATTTAACAAAATAAATACGGGCTAATGCTTCGGGTGTTAAATGTTTCGCAAGGTTTTTAGTGAATGGCGAGTCACTTTGGTTATTAATAAGGGCTGTTAGTGCATCCAATCTTAAACCTTTGGCTGCTAATATATTTATTCGATCTGTTGTTGAATTTGCATCTGAAAAACTTTTTATATCTCCTTCGGTCTGTAGCCCCATGAGCATTTCTGCTCGGCGTGCGAAGTCGGGTTCTGCCGTGTAAAGTTGTTTAAGTAGGGCATCGTTTTTGTTTTTATGGGCATAGTAAAATAATTGTAATCTTGTTTCAGAGCGCAGGGCACGCAGGATATCTGTAGTGCGTGAATTATTTGGCGAAAGATTTTGAATCAGTTGGGCTTGTTTGCTAGATATTAGCTGAGCATATTGAGTGGTTGCGGGATCAGTAAAATCAATTCCGGCGGAAATAAAATCGATGATTTGTGCTACTTTAAGATGCGAAGTATCCACAAATGAGTTTAATAATTTTTGTTGGCGTTCAGTGCTGATTAATTCACTCAGTAGAATTTCTGCACAAGCAACAGCCGGTGCTTCTTTAAATACCTTATCTTGTTCTGAGTCAGCAAGCTTGGCAAAATTAACTGGATCAGCTTGTTCATTAGGGGCTTCAAGCGTGCATTGGTCGATTGCGGCAACAAGAGTTTCTGGTTTGTTGGGATGGTAGTGTTGATGTTGGCGCACGGCTATTGTTTTATTTTTGATAAAATCTGCAGTTTTGATCGGTTCTTTGAGACCAGGTACCGTCTCGGGTAATTTTTCCAATAATTTTTCAAGTGGTGGGTCTAGCAAGTAGCCACAGTTTGAGGCAGCAATGATTAATGCAATTTTATCTTCATTGCTAAGTGGTTTTCCGTCAAGGGTGGATTTATCGACATGAACAGTTAATGGTTTTAATGGATTTTTTTGAAGATGAGGTTGATGAACGCGCCCAAGAAGCGCAGAATATTTACAAATGTCACGATTATACTGATGAATCCGTCCTTCACCACCTAACCAAGTGCGAGATGCCCACGACGCTCTTAGCTTGTCTAGGCCAAATAAACTACTGTTAAAGTCGGGACAGGAAATGGTATAAGAATTATTCTGATTGGCTTTGGTTTGAAGAGTCAGGGATTTATCGCCGCCTGCAGTACCACCACCTTTCGCTAGTAAGTGAGCTTGGTGATAATCTACTGCGTTAATGTTCTCTAACATGTCCCAAAGTGGAGTTGTTCCTTGACCGCCCACCGCTAGTTGTAAACCGGTAGATTTGGTACTCGATTTTAATAGATTTTGAAATTCAATGTGCGCAGATTCCTTATTCTCAGGATCTTCGTTCTGGATACGATGGATTGGTGAACGTTCAACAAATGGAATTGCTCGCACACTGTCCGCCACATCTGATAGACCGGTTTTTATCCAGCGTTTGATTGGTTTTCTAAATCCAAAGGCAAAATCCCATCCTGTATCTGACCAACGCCACTCACTGAGCTCAAGTCCTCCAAAAGCCGTGCAGTAAGCAATAGCCGTGTCAGCAGCTTCTTTTTGTAATTTTTCTTTTTGAACAGCGTAAGCTTTTTGAGCGGCGTCAATAGCACTTTGACGTTGTTCTTCAATAGTTTTTTTAGCAGCTTCTGTACGCTTTGGTTCTTTGGATTTAATGATTTCCAAAGCTCTATCCATATCCGCTTGAGTGTTTTTTAATGACCAGTTTAAATAGCGCTCCACCGCTTTTTTCTTTTTTGTAGCCGTGGCGTTTAGTGAGTCCAGTTCATGGCGAGTGTGGTAACCTGCTATAGAGTTGAGTCCTGAACAATCACTTAAGATTGTTTGGCGTTGTCTTGAAAGAGCTGTGTTAATTTTGGGATTCTGGGAAGGGTCAAGTCGTGCTAGTATTTCGGTTAATTCAACTTTTAATTTATTGTCGAGGCCGTTTAAAGCAGAGCCTTGAGTATTTAAATCAGCACATTGCTTGTATATTGCATCAAAGGCTTGTTGGTAATTACTGGTTAAATCAGGAACGGGGGGTAAAACATTAACAGCTGCCATAATTGATGACCTCGCATTTTTCTAACTTTTTCGTTATAACTTCTAGATTTCGTTCCTTGAAATGACCTTGTGTATACTCTCTTAGAACTTTAATTGAGTATAGTTTAGCTTAGATATAAGATTTATACAGTCTATCTATTCTAAAGAAAAAAATGTTTCCTATTAAAAATTTTATCACAGTTTATGGTCTTAGTCAGTAATATTTTGCTAATTTTATATCCACCTTTACCTCAAGCTAGTCAATTCTACTCCTCACTCCACCCCCAAAACCCGCTCCGGCGCGCTGGGTTTTGGCATTTCTGTTACTTCGGGTAACCGCGTTTGTTCTATCCGCAGAGCTTCCTTTTCCACCATTGCTTGAAAATGAGGCGTAGCGCGAAAACTGGCGTTGGGAATCGCGTCCCAATCGATGGGGAAGTTTAAGGCGCTGGCGTAGGCGCAGGCTACCATAATCAATTGTTGATTGTGGCCGCTAAAGCGAATCGATTTCCAGCCATTGGTGATCCCTTGATCGACCATTTGGCGGACGGTTTCGGCTAACTGTTGGTTATTAGCCGGTTGTTTGGGTAATTTAATATGATGCGTTTTTAATAGCACGTGCAATTTAGTATCGCTGTGAAATAAACGCCATTCATTGGTTAAATGTTTAGGATGGCAAAGCGGTGCTAATTCTGCGTGTGCCGATTGTTGATTGGGTTTGACAAAAAAATAGGTGGTGCTGGCTTGGCTTAAGCGTTTTAACTTAGTCAAACTTTCAATCAAACTCCGGCGGGTATGATCCAGTGCGTGTAAAAATTCTTGTAATTGTTGTGAGAGCTGTTGCCATTTACTGCGAGTTTTTAAGGTTTGTTGAATGTGTTTATGCTGATAATTTAACGGTGCATGCGCTAGTTGATCGGGATTAATGTTACCACCTGCGGAAAATAAAGCGTGATAAGCCTGTGCTTGATGTTGTTGAACGGTGTGCATGGCTTCGTTTAAGCGATTAATTTTCGTTAATAATAATTTCATATTCGCCCGCATTAATCGCCAATTATCGAAATTATAATAATTCGTGAGTAATTGTTCGGCGACATTGAGCCACGTTCTTAAGGTAACTTTAGAAAATTCATTTTTGGTTTGTTGACGTAGCGATTTTTCTATGCGCTCTGCCGTATGAAATGATTTGCGCAATTCATTTGGCGTTTCGCACTGATTAATGTGAGTGCAAGCACGTTGCTCAATATAATACGCTAATACTCGATTGACGGTAGATTGCTGTGTTTGCAATTGTAACAATAATTGTTTTAAACGATGTTTATCGGCCACTAACCAGCTCACCGTCGCCAATGAAGCTTGTGGTTGTAAACGTGTGCGATGCGCGCGTAATTCTGCAAATTCGGGTTGAGAAAAATGTCCGATGCATTCCCAATATTCGACTAATGTTTGTTGTTCTGCCATTAAATCTTGTTGCATTTGCCAAAGCGTTTCAGGAGCGATAGTTAATTCGCGTTGTTGGATTGCTTGTTGATATTGATTTAAAATTTTTTCGCGCACAGCCATTTGCTGGGTGATGGTGTAACAATCTTGTAATAACTGCTCGTGTTCATCTTGAGTTAATAGCAATTGCTGTTGTTGGTAATACCAGAGTTTTTGCGCTTGAATTTGTGCTTTGATATAAATTGATCGATCATATAAGGTTTGTAAGTCGGTTTGTAGTTGTGACAATTTTACTAATTCGTCTTGGCGTTGTTGCAACCGTAATTCATTCATACCTTCTAATTGCATTAATTCCTGTTCGGCGCGTCCTGCAAATAAACGAATTTGCCATTGTTCAATTTGGATTAATTGTTGATTTAATTCTTGTTGAACCTGTTGCAGTGAACGTTGATAGTGTTCTAAATAATGCGGTAATTGGCGAATAAATTGGGTTTTGGCTAACTCTGTGTGACAGCGTTGATAGTCTTCGGGTAAAGCATTGAGCCATTGTTCGAGTAAAGTAAGTGTTTGTTGATGTTGTGGAAATTGTTGCTGAACATTTACCAAGAATTCTGTATGTTGAGTGGATGTTAGCAAATTCGAGGGTGTTTTTTCGTAATAGTGTTGCCAAGTTTGCAGTTGAATAAATAACTCACGAATACGATGCAAATGGGTTAATTGCTGATGCAACGCTTGTTGGCGTTGTTGGAGTGCTTGTAACCGCTGCTGCGAATGAGCCGCTTTGGTGGATTGCGCCAAAGTTAAATAATTTTCTTGTAAATAATGATATTGTTGCGCAATATTGGCTTGCCAATGTTGCCAGCAGCTACGATGATAGGGCAATTTTATACTTAACTGACGTAATTCTCGTTCGATGTGTAAACGGCGAAATTCGCTATGAGTTTGCGGATTTTTAGTTAAAGCATCTAATTTTTGTAAATGCGTTACGCATTCTTGTTGCCATTCAGCGAGGCTTGGCAGCTCGCGCACAATCACGTGCGAGGCATTGTGTAATTCAATTTCCGCTTGTTGTTGCACTAAATGTTCTGGCGCACTAATGCCAATTTTTAATAACTCACGGGCAGCATCGCGTTTTAATTGCGCTAAATTCGCTTGAGGTGCGCTTGGTAAAGTAATATTGGGTAACAGTGGTGCAGGTTGGCGACTGTACCAATGAATTTCTTGTTGTTTAAAATAATCGATTAATGAATAAATTGTTTTTTGCTGTTGGCGTTGCGCGAGCACGATTTGTAATGTGCGCGTAATTTTTTTAGCAAGTTTATTAGGCAGTGCGGTTTGTTGAAATAAATCCTCTAGCGCTTGATGGATTTCATCGAGCGTGTTTGCACATGCTTGTGCTTGTTGGCAACAGCTTTGATTATATTGTGGTAAATTTTGCAATAACTTTGCTTTTGCTTGGCGATTATGCTGATTTAATTCTTGCTGAAACAGCGCATGGTTTTGTTGCAAATCGTTATTAAAATGCGAAAATTGCTCGATAAAATTTTGTAAACGAGTGTGTAATTCGTTAAAAATAGTAAATAAATTCTTTTCTGTGGTTGAGAAAGACATCCTTGCATTCCTCATAATGGTTGTGTGATTTCCGTATTCAAGCAAATAGGCGGTGCCAAATTTAGATTTTGCATTGACAGTCTTATTTTGCCCCAAAAATGTTGGCAACACAGCTTTAATTCACGGTGATTAATGTAAGTGATCGTTGATAGTTTATGTGCGCGATTATGGCGTGATAATTTGCTGTGCAAGTAAACTACTGGGGGTGATTATTTTTAACGATTTTGGCAAGAATTTTGCAAGATGTAATTGGCATCCTATATTCAAGGTGACAAAATAATCGCAGTGTTCGGGAAGCTTAGCGATGATTTTTTTAGCTAATGTTTTTGCCATGTTAGGGTGATTTAAGCTATTAGTTCCAGCAGCGCCACAACAATATTGGTGTGGAATTAATTGAATGGTTAATTCGGGAATTAATGTTAATAAAGATTCAATGACAGAGTGTGACGAAAATGTTGGGTGTGTGCTGCAAGGCAAGTGTAATGCAATGGTGGCTTTTAATGGCTTAAAAGCCAATTGCTGAATATTATGTTCGAATAAAAATTGATATAAATCTAAGGTTTTTGATAAATACGTGCGTAATTGCTGATGGCATGCTGGATTTAAAATGACAACGGGATAGTGTGAAAATTTTTGCAGCGTTTGTTGTTGATAGGCCTGATAATTTTCCATTAACCCCTGATGATAATCCAACGCACCACAACAAACCTTTTGAGGAATTTTTACTGAATAACCTAAGTGATTTAATAATTTAATTGCTGCAAACACAGTTTCGCGATCGAACACAGGATCAATGCAGTCTTGAAATAAAAAAATAAGATTATTTTTTTCTGGAACGGCGGGATAATATTCTTGTAAATTTTTCCAGGGTTTTAATGGACGTAATTGAAAATAATTTCCAAAATGGCGCGAAATACGCGCAGCATAAAATGCCAGACGTGGAAATTTTCGTAGCAATGAAATTAAAAAATGAATTTTTTTTGGATGGGTTTGTTGTTGCAATTGCCGAGTTAAGGTGATTAAGCTGTGATAATTAACATTGGATGGGCATTTATTTTCGCAGGCTAAACACGTTAAACAATGATCCAAATGTTGCGTGGTTTTTTCATCAAACGTAATTTCATCGTCCGCCAGTGCGCGCATCAGCGCAATGCGCCCGCGCGGATTTTCATTTTCTTGACGATACACGGTATAGGTGGGGCAATGTTCTACACACAATCCACATTTAACACATTGTTCACTCAGTTGCGCAATTGCGTGTTTTAAGGGATCATGAGCGTTCATTAGCAGTCCTAGGGTAAAAAATCATGGCCTATTATACCAAGCACTTATTCTTTTGTGTGAATCTACGTGAGGGTGGCAAAGCGTGTTGTCAGCTTCATGATGCAGAAAATATCTGTGCTTATGCCAAACAAGAAATTAAATCACGATTGCCGGCTGGTGCTGGCGGTATTCGAGTGAGTAAATCGGGTTGCTTAGGACGATGTCAAGAAGGCCCCAGTTTAGTGATTTATCCAGAAGGCACATGGTATCGCTACGCCAATCGGCAGGATATCGATGAAATTATTCAAGAACATTTAATTAATGGTAATCTGGTTACGCGTCTGCTGATGCCGGTGCAACAGGTGCCAGAGCAAAAAGGTTAATGCTCTTGAAGGAGCATTTTATATAACGGATTAATCAGCAAGAAGTGATGTTCGTGTTTTTGAATAAAGTCTTTTTCAATTAATTGTTCAATCGCTCCACGGATGGAACCAGGCGGTATATCCATAAGTTTTGCGGCTTCACTGGAATAGAGATTTGCTCCTCCTTGATTGGCAATGTGTTTAACAACCTTTTTTTGATTTTCCGGTAGGCTCAGAAAATCTTTGATTAAATCACTCGATTCTTCTTCGCTCACGCGTTGCCAGGCTTGGTGAATTGATTCAATTGTTTGCGGAGGTTCGGTAGAAGACCAAATTACATCACATAAATAATTCATATAATACGGATGACATTCACAAACGTTAATGATTTCTTGTACAAGTTCTGAAGGAAGTGGATTACCCCACATCTGTTTGGCAGCGTTGGTTAAGTGGACGTGGTAATGTTCACTGGAAATTCTGGGTAATACTAATTTGCGACACAGTTTATAAAGCGGCCGTCGTTCATCTTCAAACATGCGTTTGAGTAAATGCGGATTGCTGCCCGAAAAAACCATTGCCAGTTTTTTGGTTTCTTGAGCGGCACTGCGGATAGCACCCTCGATACCTTTTGCTTCTTTGATGGCGCCAATTTCTTGAAATTCATCCAGTAACAGTGCTGCCCGTTGATTTTTTTCGACGAGAAGGCGATCGAGCAATAGTAAACTTTCGGCAATATTTTCCGCAGGACTACTGGCATTAGTCACCTCTAATTCTAAGCGAACATGTTCGGATGAAAAAGCCAGTTTCGGAGTTAAATTTTTGACTAATTTTTTTATGGTGGCAATCAGTTTATCGACGGAACCAATCGCTTCACCAATGAGCCGAATCACTGCGTTTAGGATAAAACGTTCGATATCTTTTTCGGTTAGCGCTAAGTGAAAATCGATTTTCGTAAAATGTAATTGTGATTTTAAAAAGACTTGTTCGCAGAGACTGGATTTTCCATAACGTCTGGGAGCGACGATAAACGTATGTTTGCCATTGGTTAAATGGCCAATGAGTTGTTCAATTTCGTGTGAGCGATTACAAAAGGCATCGCCGTAAGCTTTGCCCAGTGGAAAAAGTTCGCGAGTGTTCATGCTCATCTCCTCAGACTGTTGCTTTGGCAACAATTGTAAAAACAACAATTATAAGTATAACAATTGTAAAAACAACAATCAAATTTTTGATGGCAAAATGCGAGGGTCATAAAAAAGTTCGAGGTGTTAGATGAAATTTTCTTGCCTTACGGAGGTAAACTCGGTAAAATCCGCGGTCTTTAATGACTGTACCAATAGATATAATTGTGGAGCAAACTTAAGATGGGTACCTTTGTAGCCAAGCCACTCGAAGTGACTAGAGACTGGTATCTTGTTGATGCCAAAGGAAAAACCTTAGGCCGTTTAGCAAGTGAAATCGCACGTCGTTTACGTGGTAAACATAAAGCAATCTATACCCCGCATGTGGATACGGGCGACTATATCATCGTCATCAATGCCAAAGATGTGCGTGTCACGGGTAATAAAGTTCAAGATAAAAAATATTTTCATCATTCAGGCTATCCTGGCGGAATTAAAGAAACCAATTTCCAAAAATTAAATGCCAAGTTTCCTGAGCGGATTATCGAATTTGCCGTCAAAGGCATGTTACCTAAAAATCCTTTGGGCCGCGCGATGTATCGTAAATTAAAAGTCTATGCCGATGGTAATCATCCTCATAGCGCGCAACAACCCACAGTTTTAGAAATAGCGGAAGATTAAGCATGACTACACAAGCACAAACCTATTATGGAACCGGTCGTCGCAAAACCTCAACAGCCCGTGTTCGCATTAATTACGGCGGCAAAGGCGATATCATCGTCAATGGCAAACCCGTTGATGACTATTTTGGCCGCGAAACTTCACGCATGGTGGTGCGTCAACCCCTGGAAGCGGTGAAGATGATCGATAAATTCACTATTCATGTCAATGTCGATGGCGGTGGTCCCAGCGGACAAGCGGGTGCTATTCGTCATGGAATTACTCGCGCATTAATTCAATATGATGAATCGACTACGGTAGGCAGTAACAGCGATGCTGCGGATGACCTGCAAACATTTCGTAAAGTATTGCGTGGCGAAGGCTATGTTACTCGCGATTCGCGTCAAGTAGAACGTAAAAAAGTGGGTCGTCATAAAGCTCGTAAAGGCACTCAATTCTCTAAACGTTAATCATTTTTTTCTTTTGTTGGTTGGATTGCGCGATATGCTCAGTCCAACCTTTTTATTTAAAGCTTGCCAATTTTCCCTTATCCAATAAATTCCGAAACCTACACTCTTGCGCTTTTCCTCAAGTTTTGTCATTATCAAACAACAAGTTGGCAGGTGCGCCAATTTTATAGGGGATAATGCATGGTTGCAAAGGATGGTCACGATAATAAACCTGGATCACTCATCGATTCAGGACGCCGACGTTTCTTAGTCGCACTTTCTTCATTCATGGGTGGAATTGGCGCAATTTACGCAGCCATTCCTTTTTTATCATCCTGGATGCCAAGCGCTAGAGCGCAAGCAGCAGGCGCGCCCGTCGAAGTCGATTTAAGTGAAATGTTGCCGGGCGAAAAGCGAATTGTCGAATGGCGTGGTAAACCAGTGTGGATTATTCGTCGTTCCTCTGACGATATCGTGCGTTTAAAAAAAGCCGAACATTTAGCGCAATTGCGCGATCCTAATTCCGCTGTCACCGAACAACAACCCGATTATGTCAATGCGCTTCATCGTGCAATCCACGAAGACTATTTAATTCTCGTGGGTATTTGCACGCACTTGGGTTGCTCTCCGACTTACCGTCCTTATCTCGATCAATTAGGCGACGATTGGCCAGGCGGATTTTTTTGTCCGTGTCATGGCTCCACTTTCGATTTGGCGGGACGCGTGTTTAAAGGTGTGCCAGCGCCGATTAATTTAGAAGTTCCACCACACATGTTTATTAATGATCATACCGTAATTATCGGTAAAGATACGACAGGGAAAGCAGTATGAGTCGTTTATTAGCTTGGATTGATGCGCGTTATCCTCTCACTAAATTTTGGAAAAAGCATCTCGCCGAATATTATGCGCCGAAAAATTTTAATTTTTGGTATTTCTTTGGATCGCTAGCCATTGTGGTATTTGCCAATCAAATTATTACCGGTATTTGGCTCGCCATGTATTATACGCCCACCGCCAAAGATGCGTTTGCCTCGGTGGAATTTATCATGCGTGATGTCAACTATGGTTGGTTATTGCGATATTTGCATTCAACGGGTGCTTCCTTCTTTTTTATTGTGATTTACGCGCATATGTTTCGTGGCGTTATCTATGGCTCCTATAAAAAACCACGCGAATTGGTATGGTTAATTGGCATGGCCTTATATTTAACCTTAATGGCAGAAGCTTTCATGGGATATTTATTACCGTGGGGGCAAATGTCGTTTTGGGGCGCGCAAGTGATCACTTCTTTGTTTGGTGCTATTCCAGGTATTGGCGATCATTTAGTGACTTGGATCCGCGGAGATTTTAATGTGTCGAGTGCCACGTTAAATCGTTTTTTTGCGATGCATGTGATTTTACTGCCGTTGATCATGATTTTTTTAGTGTTTATTCATTTAGTCGCCTTGCATGAAGTGGGTTCAAATAATCCCGATGGTGTTGAAATTAAAGATCATAAAAACGATCAGGGTATTCCCCTCGATGGCATTCCATTTCATCCTTATTACACCGTCAAAGATTTATTTGGTGTAATCGTTTTTTTAATTGTATTTTTCTTAGTAGTATTTTTCGCACCTGCCATGAATGGCTATTTTCTCGAACACGCGAATTTCATTCCTGCTAATCCTTTAGTTACGCCCGCTCACATTGCGCCGGTATGGTACATGACACCGTTTTATGCGATGTTGCGCGCCGTGCCCGATAAATTATGGGGCGTGATTATTATGGCAGCGGCCATTGCGATTTTATTCGTGCTGCCATGGCTTGATCGCTGCAAAGTCAAATCCATTCGTTATCGTGGACCACTCACCCGCATTGCCATAATTTTATTTGTGATTTCGTTTATTGTGCTCGGATTTTTAGGCGTGCAACCGGTTACTCCCGTCTATTCGTTTTTAGCGCGAGTATTTACCATTATTTATTTTGCCTTTTTTCTCTTAATGCCGATTTATTCAAAATACGATTCTACCAAACCAGTGCCATCGCGAGTGAGGGACCAGTGAAACAGCGCAGTTTATTAGGGATATTCATACTATGTTTACTGCCTATGATGTCGTGGGCAGCCAGCGAATCGACGATTGCTTTATTTCCATATAAAGCGAATTATCAAGATAAACTGTCTTTGCAACGCGGGGCAAAATTATTCATGAATTATTGCTCCGGTTGTCACTCGCTGGGCTATATGCGCTACAGCCAACTCGCGCAAGGTGTTGGTATTACCGATGATTATGGGGATCTGCACGAAGATTTAGTCAAAGATCATTTAATTTTTACTGAGGCTAAAATTCACGATCACATTCTTACCTCCATGAGTAATCAAGATGCCAATATTTGGTTTGGTACCGCCGTTCCCGATTTAACCTTAGTGGCACGCGTGCGTGGGGCAGCGTGGCTTTATACGTATTTGCGCACGTTTTATCGCGATCCCAATCGTCCGTGGGGAGCGAATAATTTAATTTTTCCCGATGTGGGCATGCCCAACGTTTTATTACCTTTGCAAGGCGATCAAATTGCCATTTATCGTGAAGAGGTTCATCAAGTAAATGGCGAAACCAAAACGGTGAAAGTATTTGATCAGCTTCAACCGCAAAATAATGGTTCAATGAATGCAGAACAATTCGATCAAGCGGTTAAGGATTTGGTGAATTTTTTGAGTTTTACTGCCGAACCCATGCGCGAACAACAGCATCGCATTGGCATTTGGGTATTGATTTTTTTAGCGGTATTTGCGGTCGTGGCCTATCTCTTGAAACGCGAATACTGGAAAGACATTCATTGATGTGAACTTTTTGCAGCTTGTGGCGAGATCATTGAGCGTGGTCATACCAATGATGCGTGCTAATTCATGTGCGCTATGCAAAATCATCCAGCAAAAATAGTCAAGAAATGAGTTCCGAGGTATTTTATTCGCACGAAAATAAACATTTGGGCTTCTCAAGTCCTATCTAAATCCCCTATAATGCACAGGTTTCATTAGGAGTGAGGTATTATGGCCGTGGTTGCCAATAAACGTTCAGTTATGACTCTTTATTCTGGTGCGCTCGATTTATATAGCCACCAGGTTCGCATTGTGCTGGCTGAAAAAGGCGTGACAGTGGACGTGTTGGATATCGATCCCGCACACCATTCTGCGGAATTAGCCGATGTTAATCCTTATCACACGGTGCCCACATTAGTGGATCGCGATTTAGTATTGTATCAATCGCCAATTATCATGGAATATTTGGACGAGCGTTTTCCGCATCCTCCGTTAATGCCGGTTTATCCGGTTGCACGCGCGCAATGTCGGTTAATGATGTATCGAATCGAACGCGATTGGTATCGCTTAGCGCAACAAATCGATAGCAATAATTTAAGCGCGTGTGCCAATATTCGTAAAGAATTGCAAGATAGTCTGGGTGGTATTGCGCCCATTTTTGCGGATAATCCTTTTTTCTTAAGCGAAGAATTTACCTTAGTCGATTGTTGTTTAGCCCCATTATTATGGCGTTTACCGCGATATGGAATTGAATTTGGCAATTCGGCAAAAGCCATAAAACACTATGCGCAACGTTTGTTTGATCGCGATGCGTTTCAAGCCAGCCTCTCCGAAACCGAGCGCGAAATCGCCGCGGAATCGTTAAAATAATGGTATACAAAATGACATCAACCAGACCTTATCTTATTCGCGCATTTTACGATTGGATTATCGATAATAAATGCACGCCTTATATCGTAATCGATGCCACCAAACCTGGCGCGCAAATTCCTGAAGAATACGTCGACGATGGTAAAATCGTTTTAAATATTTCACAATTAGCCGTGCGCGATTTATCGATCACCAATCGTCTTATCGAATTCAATGCGAAATTTTCTGGCGTGCCCATGCAAGTTTACGCGCCTATTCATTCTGTGGTCGCGATTTATGCGCATGAAAATGGACGCGGCATGGTTTTTTCCGAAGATGATATCGGCGAAGATGAACCACCGCCGCCACCACCTAGCAGTAAAGGCGGCAAACCTAAGCTGACCGTGGTTAAATAGTTTTGGGTGAGCGAGGTCATGATTGTTGAGTTGAAGTTATTTCAATTGCAATAAACTCGCTTGCACCGCTTCACTGGGCGCATAATTATTGGCAATGGTGTTGGCGCGCTTATGACCTACTAACACCCCCATTAACATCCCCTGATACAGCACACCGGCTTTCGCGCCTTTAATTCCACCCAAAAAGGCGCCAGTTAAACCTGTGAGAATAGCCCCAGGACCACTGACACTGCCAATGGCACAACCAATCACAAATCCTGTCACCGCACCGATAATAGTGCCAATTAATACCGATGCCAAAAGATTTAATGCTTGCACAAAGCGTTTTTGAATCGTGGGTTTTGGTGAAAGTAGGTGATGTTGAGTATGAAACTTTTCGATGAGTTTAATTTTTTCGTCAGGAGTTTTACCATTTAAGTCCTTAAGTAATACTGGAGTTTCATTCGCAATATTCACGGCTTTACTTTGGCTAATCTCAGCATAGGTTTTTCCTTGTTGAATTTGATATTCAATGTCGGCGTGTAAGGCTTTTTTTAAATTGACTAGGGCTGAAGATTGAGGGGAGGTAGGCGTTGAGTGAGTTTCAGTATTTGTGTTGGTTTCGTGTTGTGTTTTATTATCAGCATCAGCTTGGAGCTTATTATTGAATTCTGATTGGGTAGCATCACTTTCGCACGCTTCATCTAGCGTATTTAAATAAACCAGAGTTCCTAGTTTGGCAATGGCGGTTTGTAGAGCACGTAATGTTTTTTTGTCTAAGTTAGGCGAGCTAGCAGTTGATGATAGATTTTCTATTAAATTCTTTCTGATTTCATTTCTTTTTTTTGAATTGTTGAGCAAGGAATTAAAGGAATTGTCATCGATGTATAACTCTAAAAGTATTTTTTTATCGCTCTCATTTTGGGATAAATTCCACAGACGTAAAATTTCCATATTATATTCGCCCACCACATCATAACAATCGCGATGAAAGTTGGAGTAGGGGTGAGAAATAGTATATCGAGGTTTGATATTTTTAAGCTTTGCTAATCGTGCATGACGCGTATTAATGCAATTGATGTCTTCATCATTCGCATTCACCGACCATTTTCCGCCGAAGTGGATACCTCGGTTATATTTTGTGGAAAGCATTTGCGTTTTGAAGAGTGAGTGTTCTGATATTTGACGATAGAGCGCCACTTGATTATTAGTGTTAGTTTGCTCCAGATCGTCTTCTGATCCTTGGGGGTTATTTTGCACTGAGTTAAGCGCTTTATCTTTGAGTAATATTCCCAAAGATTTTTCGATTCCGAGTTTAAATAATAAGTGAGCGTAATGTTTTTTAGAAGAATTTTCATGATACCATGCAGTGAATTCAGGAAAATTTGAATTTGTTTTTAAAAATTCTATAATATCCCAACTGAATTTAATTAAGTCTTTATCACAAGCTTCCTTATGGGAAGATAATAATTTTTCTATTTCATGTTTGACGATTATATTGTTGGCCTTATCTTTATTTTCTTCTAAAAAATTTAATATATTAGCAGGGAAATTTTTTTTATAAATTTTTAAATGCTCTCTTTGCTCTTGTACCGCATGATCCCCAGGCAACGCCTCAATTTCCACTCGTGTATTCGCGGCAAAATTGGGAATTAAAACATCAAAATATGCTTTTGGTGAAAACCCTTCTTCAAAAAAAGTTAAATAAGCTTTATCCACAATCGTGCAATCGCTTAAATCTTTTACCTGATTCGCCAGCACTAAGGCATCGGGTAGGGCGGTGGTGATGGGTAAATTGCCCGGCACCGGATCGCGCAAATCGAGGGTGATTTTGACTTTCTTATTCAATCTTGGATCGGCTTGAATTTTTTTTACTGCTAATAAAGCGGCCAATGCTCCACGCGAATGACCAATTAAATTAACTCGAATTTCATTACTCGTAGTTTGATTTAATTTAATGTTTAAATGCTTAATAAACTCATCCGCTTGTTCCTCCACGCCAAAGCCAAATATTCCTCGAGTGATAGGTGCCGAAACATGGCAGCCATCGATGCCAAATAATTCTGTCCCACTATCTTCAGGAAAATGCTGTTTTAACGCCAAATACGCGTCATCGGGGATGTCGCTGTGTTCCGAAGCTTCAAGACCGGTGCCACAAAAGAAGGCAACAATGTTGTTATTATTTGGCATAGGGAAGTGACCTGTTGAATACGATTTCTCTTTATAATTATAATCTACGCTGACGATCTGTGGGTGAAGCTCGACAATTTCAAGCCACACTCGCGACGTAAATCTTGCCCAAAGTGTATCACAGTTTATTTCCCCAGAGTGCTTGTTTTTCCAGCGGTAAGCTGTTATAAATACGCGACAAATGCATAATTTTTATTAAAAGATAAGGTTTTATACGAATATAACCCTATAAAGTCCGAGCAATTTTTTAAAAAGAGTGGTAAACTCCTCGGCTGGTTTAAGTATTTACAACCTATCATACAATCGGTAAGGTGACACACGCAACTCATCTCGTGAGGAAAGGTAATGGAAATGACATTAGAGAACACAACATCGTCCACAAAATTCGGTAAACCTTTTTGGGTGGTATGGGCAGTCGAGTTGTGGGAACGTTTTGGTTTTTATGGCGTTCAAGCAATCATTACACTTTTTTTTGTGAAATCCCTAGGATACACCGAAGCGCAAAGTTTTTATGTGTTCGGATCATTCAGCGCCTTGGCTTATGGTTTTGTTTGGTTAGGCGGTTGGATTGGCGATAAATATCTGGGCGCCAGAAGAACTTTAGTTATTGGTGCGATTGTGCTAATGCTATCGTATGTCTTGCTCGCGCTTTCGAATTCTCACACGATTTTTTATGCGTTATCAGGAATTATCGTGGGTAATTCTTTATTTAAAGCTAATCCCAGCTCCATTATTTCTAAAATGTTTGCCAAAGATGCGCGCGCGCTCGATGCGGCGATGACGTATTATTACATGGCAGTCAACGTAGGTTCCATGATCTCCATGTCGATAACACCGATTGTGGCCGAAAATTATGGTTGGTCGAGTGCATTTTGGATTTGTGCGGCAGGTTTATTTTTAGGCTTAGGCAATTTTTTTGTTTCTTATAAAGCCCTAGATCCTTATAACACTGAGGTTGAAAATCGTCCGCTGAATAAGTTTAGATTAGGTGTAGTGATTATTGGCAGTATTGCTGCCGCTGTTATCATAGCACCGCTATTGCAATTCACGAATATTTGTAATGCCATCGTTTACACGGTGGTGACGTTAGCCTTTTTATACTATTTAAAAATTACGTTTTCGATGCAAGGAATAGTTCGTAAACGCATGATTGTTTCCTTTATCCTCATGTTGCAAGGCATTTTATTTTACGTCCTCTATAATCAAATGCCGACCTCGCTCACTTTTTTTGCGCTCCATAATGTGAATAATCAATTTTTTCATTGGCACATTCCCGCTGCAGAATATCAAGTCTTAAATCCGATTATCATCGTGATCATGTCCCCCATTTTAGCTTGGTGGTATCAAGCACAAGCCTCTACTCACGTTACTAAATTCTGTATTGGCATGACGCTTTGCGCCGGAGCATTTTTAGTGTTGGCGATCCCTAATATTTACAGCACCACCGGACTCATTTCTCCTAACTGGATGGTATTAACCTATTTCCTACAATCCACCGGCGAACTATTAATTTCAGGGTTAGGTTTAGCCATGGTTGCGCAATTGTGCCCAGAATACATGAGTGGTTTTGTGATGGGGATGTGGTGGTTAACCAATATGTTAGCAGGCCCCTTAGGTGCTTGGGTTGGCGCACTTACTGCCCCCACGGATATTTCCGCCATTCCTTCAGCATTAAGCAGTTTGCATGTTTACAGCCATGTATTTTTGGAAGTTGGCTGTGTGACGGCGGCGGTCTCTTTATTAATGTGGATGATGAGACCCACCTTAAACAAGCTTATTAATTAATGAAAACTGAAAAAGTTGAATTAGGGATTATCCAATTAGTCGGTTTAAGTGTTCGAACGAATAATCAAAACGAACTCGATCCTAAAACCGCTAAAATTGGCAAATTGATCCAACATTATTGGGAAAATCAATGCGCGGATCGCATTCAGCATCGCATTTCTCCCGGTGTTACCTATTCGGTCTACACCGACTATGCCAGCGATGAACACGGCGATTATACGTATTTTTTTGGAGAAGCCGTGGATTCTTTCACCGATCAAACTCTTTCTCAATTGAATACTTTAATAATTCCCGCCTCTCACTATCAAAAAATCACCACACAGCCAGGGAAAATGCCTGAAATAGTGATTACTATTTGGCAATCCATCTGGAAAATGTCCGAACAAGAACTCGGCGGCAAACGCCGCTATCAAGCCGATTTTGAAATTTACGATGAAAAAGCCGCAGACTTAAATCATGCAATCGTAGATATTTATGTGGGTGTGGTTGAATAAGCCCTAGAAAAATAAAATTGCTAAAAAATATGGTCTAAGTGATGGCGCAACACTTTCTAAATGGTTACGTAGTTTAAATTTTATTCGTAATGTTTCAGCTCATCACAGTCGTTTGTGGAATATCAATATATTGGAGATTTCACCGTGTCCAGCAACTTGGCCAGAGATGAAAAATAAGCGACCTTTTATGTATTTCGCTATGATGGCGCATTTGCTAAATGTAATTTGTCCTAACTCAAGTTGGATACGGAGAGGGGTAGAATTACTACGTAATTATCCGCTTTCCCGAAACAGTATATTAACGCTGGAGGACTTTGGAATTTGTGAAAACTGGGATCAATGGCTGCTTCAGAGGCAAAAATGAGAACTGACGCGTACACAAGTGCAGAGGCGTCAGTCATATTAATAATAAGTTTAGGACTGAGACAGAGTTTTGTCAATGCTATTTTTGAAACGGATGAAGACCGCAGTTATTTTTTGATTCGGTTACCAATACATGTTGGATTTGACGCTGACACCGTGATAACCGAACAAGTTACCCCCGAAGTCAAAAAGCTATTAACAATATTGCAAGGTGAGATGAGTCGAGCAGAGTTAATGGTGGCGCTGGGTTTGAAAGATGAAAAGCACTTTAGAGAATACTATCAACAAACTGCTATTTTATAAAAAATATTCAAGGTATTTAATATGTTGCAATTTTTAAAACGGCATTGCTTTTTAATCGTTATGATGACGATATTTTTTTGCGTTTCTGTATTTGCTAATACCCCAGTCATAACCTTAACAGCAACGCAAAAAAAATTTGAGAGGCTTGAAAAACGTTTGGATGGAAAAATCGGGGTTTATGCTATCGATACCAATACTAATCACATTGTTGCTTATCGAGAAAATGAGTATTTTCCTGTGCAAAGCACGGCAAAATTAATGGTGGTGGCTGCATTATTAAAACACAGCGAAAAATTTAAAAATCTATTAGATCAAAAAGTCATTTATTCAGCAAACGATTTAATGGCTTTTTCTCCAGTATCAAAAAAATATCTCAAACAGGGACTTTCGTTGCAAGCGCTCGCAGCAGCTGCCATGATTTATAGTGATAATACCGCAGCGAATCTTATTACCAAAAAGCTAGGTGGCCCCAAAGAGGTAACTGCTTTTGCTCATGCTATTGGTAATCTCTCTTTTGATATGGCGCATTACGAAGGCAGTTTAAATTCAAATCCCAATCATCATGAAGACGCTGCTACGCCTAAAGATATGGCGCTAACATTACAAAAATTAACATTGGGTGATGTTTTAACAGTGCATTTACGAACACAGCTCATGGCGTGGATGAGAAATAATACCACCAGCTATCGGCGAATACGTCAAGCAACACCACTGGGATGGAATGTTGCCGATAAAACAGGTTCGGGTAGTTACGGCGTTGCTAATGATCTGGGTATTTTGTGGTCGCCACTGTGTAAACCTATCGTATTAGCCATTTATACAGTACGAAACCATCATGATGAAAAATACCGAGATGATATTGTGGCTTCTATAACTCATTTTGTGTTAAATGAATTTTCAAAACAAGACCTTTGCTTTCAAGAAAATGCAACGGCTTGAAAAATAAATTTCATCATGAAATGCTAGTATCTTTAGCTAATGATAGCCCAATTATGATCGAAATTATCATCGATTTTCGTGAGAAAAATAATCAGATTGTTGAGTATCTGGAAAATGATATCCATATTAATCTGCGTTTTGAATTTCTCCCTCTGGGAGATTATCAATTTTTAGATACTATTCTTTTCGAACGTAAAACGTTGCGAGATTACGCGCAATCGATTATTGATGGACGACTTTTTAGCCAAGCACAACGTTTGGCACAATCCAAAAAACGAGGCATTTTTATTATTGAGGGCAGTGCATCACAACTTAATGAAATTGGTGTCAGTCGCGAAGCCATGCAAGGCGCCTTAATTAGTGTGAGTGTTATTTTGGGTATTCCCGTTTTGCGCAGTCAAACGCCACTTGAAACCGCAAAATTAATGCTCTATACCGCCAAACAAGCTCATTCCATTTCGAATCTTGCTTACGCCAGCAAAGTGCGTCGCCCGAAAGGCAAGAAAAAATTACAACTCCATATTTTACAATCGTTACCGAGCATCGGTCCTAAACGCGCGGAGCAATTATTAGCATCGTTTGGTTCTGTGGAAAACGTCATCACAGCAAGTATTGAGGATTTGCAATTAATGGCCGGTATCGGAAAAAAAACAGCGGAAAAAATTCAGTGGGCGGTTAAATAGACTTAAGGTAGTTTTAGAATTCAATTTAAGTGCGCACCTCTTGTTTTAAATCGTAGCTTATATATACTGTATATCGATATAGGTAGTAATGGTTATTTTTGATGGACTGCAAATGGTTTTACGCGCACATGAGTTTTCTGTGCGTGCCATAAATCCCAGTGCAACTGTAACATTAACCAATATTCAGGTGTTGTGCCAAGCGACTCCGCAAGAGATAATGCAGAGTCGGCGGTGATGCCGCGGTGTAAATTAATAATTTCATTCAGTCTGGCGTAACTCCAACCTAAATGCAGTGCGAGTTGTCTTTGTGAAATTCCCAATGGCTCCAAAAAATTTTTTAATAAAATTTCACCAGGATGAAGGGGAGTTTTCATAAAATAATTCCTTCGTTAGTTTTGCTATTAAATACATAGTGTATTGTATTCAGGATTTAAATACTATGATAGCCATTATTGAATCTTATAAAGCAGGATTACTGCAGTCCAAATATTTTTTACCTAATTTAATTGCCGGTATAATTGTAGGAATAGTGGCATTACCGCTAGCAATGGCATTTGCGATTGCTTCTGGAGTGCGGCCAGAGCAAGGTCTTTATACGGCAATTGTGGCGGGATTATGTGTGGGAATTTTTGGTGGTAGCCAAGTGCAAATTGCTGGACCCACGGGAGCGTTTATTGTCATTTTAGCTAATATTACCGCTCAGTATGGAGTGAGTGGGTTACAAATTGCAACGCTTATAGCGGGTTTTATTTTAATCGTGATGGGATGTTTAAAATTAGGCAATATTATTAAATTTATCCCAGATCCAGTTATTATTGGTTTTACCAGCGGCATTGGTGTGATTATTTTTGTTGGAGAATGGAAAGATTTTTTTGGTTTAACTGTTCACCTTCCACTCAATGCGCATTTTCATCAAAAATTAATTGGCTTATTACAAGCGTTACCACATTTAAATATTGTCACCACGCTCTTGGGATTATTAAGCATTCTATTAACCATCCTCACACCAAAACTTTTTAAACGACTACCAGGACCTTTGCTAGCTATGTTAGTAGTGACTGGAATACAATACTATTTTCATTTTTCAACTGTGGCGACTTTAGGTACGACGTTTGGCATTATTCCTCAACATTTACCGAATTTAATTATTCCACCAATTACGCTGACTCACACTTTTCAATTAATTGGACCTGCTTTTACCATTGCACTCTTGGGGGCGATTGAATCGCTATTATCTGCAACAGCAGCAGATACTATGGCGAATACACGCCACGATTCTAATCAGGAATTAATTGGACAAGGCATTGCAAATATTTTTTCACCCTTATTCGGCGGATTTGCGGCAACTGGCGCGATTGCTAGAACGGCTACGAATGTGCGAAATGGAGGTAATAGTCCCATTGCTGCTATAACTCATTCAGTGTTTCTAATTCTGACATTAATTTTATTAGCGCCATTAGCGAGTAATATTCCTTTATGTTGTCTTGCTGCTATTTTATTTGTGGTCGCATATAATATGAGTGATATTCCGCGGATCACTTTCCTAATTAAGAAAGCACCACATTATGATCTTATGGTGTTAGGCACTACTTTTATCTTAACAATTTTTACAGATTTAGTGATTGCGGTGAATGTTGGTGTGATTTTAGCCATGTTATTATTTGTGCGTCGTGTTTATCAAACGGTGAGTGTGGAAGCGCAAGCTTATTCTACTGAGCAATTTAAATCTTCTGTTAATAATTCGCCTCTTTTTCCCACTGATTTATTGATCTATACAATCACCGGCCCTTTATTTTTTGGTGTAGCCAAAAAAATAGAACGTGAGTTAACACTTAAAACCTCTGTTCCTAAAATTGTCATTTTTCGTTTACAAGAAGTTCCATTTATGGATATTACAGGAATGGAAATGTTTTATGAAATAATTAAAAAATATCATCAGCTCAACATAAAGATTTGTATCTGTGAGGCAAATCCTAAGGTCAGTGCAAAATTAAACAGAATGGATCTGTTACCCTTTTTAACCAAACAAAGTATTTTTCCCACGTTAGCAGATAGTTTAAAAGAGTTATCCATTTCTCTTGAAGAATTGGTAGAGCACTATGATAAATAGAATAATTGAACTGGTACCACCGAACTCGGAGTGGATCACCCAATTTAAGCTGGAAGCCGCAACGTTACATAATAGTGTAGCCAATCATTGTCTCGCGCTTCATCATATCGGCAGTACGGCCATCCCTGATATTTACGCCAAGCCTGTGATTGATCTCTTAGCGATTGTGAAAGATTTATCAGCGATTGATAAGCTCAATTCAGTGTTTGAAAACTTAGGTTATGAGTGCCGAGGTGAATTTGGCATTCCTGGTAGACGATTTTATCTTAAAAATAAAATAGTACGAACACATCATCTTCATCTATTTGAGCAAGGACACCCAGAAATTAATCGGCATTTAGCATTCCGAGATTATTTGCGATCGCATCCGAATGAAGCTAAAGCCTATTCATGGATTAAACGTTGCCTCGCTGAGCAATTTCCGCTGGATATTGATTTTTATAATCAAGGCAAAGAATCTTTTATTCGTACTATCGATTATCGCACAGGTAATGCAAAATCAGATCAACTACAAGCTCACGATCAAATTATATTAGAGCCTTATGATCCCAATTGGAAAAAATTAGCCGTTGCTGAAATTAATGCCATTAAACAGGTTATTCAATTACCGTATTTAGCCCTAGAGCATATAGGCAGCACCGCTGTAACAGGATTAAGTGCGAAACCGATTATTGATATTGTTATTGCGCTAGAAAATAATCACGAATTCAGCCATTGGACTGAATCCTTACAAGCGATGGGTTATGTAGATTGGCCTGATAATCCCGATAAAACCCACGCGCGCTTTTTTAAAGGCATGCCACCGTTTGGTATCAAGCGATCACATCATCTTCATATTATGACGATGGGTAATGAATTCAAACATTATGTGGCGTTTAGAGATTTGCTTAATCAAAATGCCCGTTTACGTGAGCAATATAGTAAACTCAAAGAAACATTGGCCGATCGTTATAAAAATGATCGTGAAGCATATACCACAGCTAAAGCTCAGTTTATCCAAATGGTTTTGAAAAAAAACAACACGACTTGACGGTGCCTCATGTTTAAGGTAAAACACATCCTATTGATAATAGCAATTTATTGAGAACTATTTTGAAACAATTAACCACGATTCAAGCAGGCGTTAATGTATCAACCCAACAACTATCATCTGCTCAAAAAAAGTTTAACCGTCTCACCAAAGGTATTCAACGTACTAAAGAACAGTTACAAGATTGGTTAAAAATTGATGATGAAGTGAAAAAATTTTATGCGAGTCGAATTTTACCGTTATCCAAAGAAGTCAGTGAACTACGTTTAAAGCTATTAATTCAACTGGATAAATGGTACCAACATAAATCCCTGACCACGATCCAAAATCAAAAGTTGTACTCTCTCATTCAGGAATTATCTCATTACTGTGTCAATAATGATGAAAGCGAGGAAGCAAAACGAATTTACAATTTTTATCATAATGAAAATTTTGATGATAATAAAAAAGAACATTATGCTCAGCTTCAAGCTGAGATAGAAGAAGTGCTAGATGTCGATTTAGGTGATCAATTTGATTTTAATTCCGAATCATCAATTGATGAATTTATCGCCATGCTAAAACAACAAGCCGAGAAACAACAATCTGAAGAGCCTGCGCAAAAAGCCAAGAAAAAACCAAGTAAAGCAGAAAAAAAACAAGCGGAACAAGCTGCCGTGGAAAGCCAATCGATAAAAACGATATTTCGGCAACTTACCAAAGTACTTCATCCCGATAGAGAAATGGACGAGCAAGAAAAACAACGCAAAAGTGAACTCATGCAACAAGCGAATATTGCCTACAAAAAACAAGATTTACTATCACTCTTAGAGTTGCAAATTACTATAGAGCAAACCAATCAATCTGACATTGATGCTATATCAGATAATCACTTGCAATCCTACAACCGCGTATTGCAACGACAATTAAATACACTTCAAGAAGAAGTTTACTGCATTCAACAACAAATTAATTTCCATTTTAATATTCCGCCTTATTACCGCGAGCCACAACAAATAGAATGGTTTATGCGAGAACAGCAGGTTGAGTTAACTCAAATAAAAAATACTATCAGTAAAGATTTGGCAACATTTTCGGACATCAAAGCCTTAAAACTCTGGCTCAACCGGCAAAGCAAAAGAAGTTCCTTATCGAAACATCATGCCAAGAATTTAAATGAGGTATTGGCTGAATTATTTGAATATTAACGTTTCAATAATTGATGCTCTCATGTTAGGGAGGTTTGACCCATTGAAGTAACCCTTTTTGGGGCGCCAAGGCATTCGACAGGCTTGACATTGCTTATCCGTTAACTCTGCAACATGCAGGAAAAACCAGTCATCAGCGCATCATGAAGGCTAATATTTATCTTCGTCGGTTGACGCCACTCGGTTATGCTTCGAAATGGTTTTGATACCGCCTCTCGTAGGCTACTAAAACTTAAGTGAAGCAAAAAGCACTATTTCTTCGTATTTGGTTGATTCAAAACAATGTAAACTGTGTTTTTAGCATTAATTAACTAACGGTCAATGACATGGAGCCCACATGAAAACCAACCTAGCCATTTTTGAAGATTACCAAATCCGTCGTATTTATGATGAAGAAACAGAAACCTGGTTTTTCTCAGTTGTTGATATTATTCAAGCGTTGACTCAGCAGCCGGATTATCAAGCTGCCAGAAATTATTGGAAGGTATTGAAAAATCGACTTAAAAAAGAAGGTAGTGAGTCGGTTACAAAATGTAACCGACTGAAATTAGAGGCTGCGGATGGCAAAAAATATCTTACCGATGTGGCAAGTGCTGAAACATTATTACGTTTAGTGCAATCAGTCCCCAGTCCTAAAGCTGAACCCATTAAATTATGGCTAGCAAAAGTCGGTTATGAACGCATGCAAGAAATGGCTGATCCCGCGTTATCACTTAATCGCGCTCGCGAAACATGGCAGAAACATGGGCGCAGTGAGAAGTGGATCCAACAACGCATGATGGGGCAAGAAACCCGCAACAAATTAACCGACTATTGGAAGGATCATGATATTAAAGAAGGTGAAGAGTTCGCGATCCTGACGAATATTATCCATCAAGAATGGTCAGGCATTAGTGTTAAAGATCATAAAAAATTGAAAGGATTGCAAACTCAAAATTTACGTGATCATATGAGCGAAGCAGAATTAATTTTCACTGCACTCGCTGAACTTTCAACACGCCAGATTGCAGAAAGCACTGAAGCCACAGGAATGGAAGAGAATAAAATTGCTAGCAAAAAAGGCGGTAATATTGCTAAGAAAGCAAGAGTAGAGTTAGAAAATAAAACGAAAAAGAAAGTGGTCTCAGCAGAAAATTATTTACCATCTTTGCCCAAGGGAAAAAAAGATAAATGATAAGTTGATGGCGTGTAATTTAAACGGTGTTGCCTCGTTAAAGCTCCTCAGTTAAGTATTTCAATAGACACACCTTTGTATTTTTAACTCGGCGCCTCGCCTAAAATCCAATTGTTTTGAGTATACATGGTTGTGTTGGGCTAACTTTGGATTTAAAGGATATCGACGAATCCTTATAATTGACGCTTATTCTTTCGAGAGCTGAATTTGGGGTTTTTGTATTATTATGCCGGTTATAGCGCCTTGGGAGATGGATGCAAAAGCATTTTTAACCACTTGTCAGCAAATGAATTTGCTTGCCGCACTGGAAAGTTCACGATATGCTAATTTTTATTATTAATCAATTTGTTACATCTTTATAATAGAAGTGTTCCTATGTAAATCGTTCGCGGTTCGCAAATTGAGAACGTTCTGTGTTCGCGAACTTAGATCAATTGTGCTAAGCTTAAGTTAATATTATAGAGGTACCGTATTATGCTTAAACCCCAAGACTGTGTGGTATTCATAAAACTTTTGGCCAATCCAGACGTTCATTGGTCACAGCGCCAATTGGCTGAAGCATTAAGTATTAGTTTGTCGGAAATAAACGGCGGTATTAAGCGGTTAGAAGAAGCGAGCTTATTAAGAAAAAATAAACAAGGACAGCTTTTTCCAAATATCAATGCAGCGGAAGAATTTTTAATTAGCGGTATTAAATTTTTCTTTCCAGGAAAACTAGGAGAATATACGCGAGGTACTCCCACAGCAGTCGCTGCTCCAATATTTCAAGGTAAAATTGTGTTGGGAAATGATCCAATTCCCGTGTGGCCTGATCCACTAGGAGAACACAGAGGTGTAGCGCTCAAGCCTATCCATCCAGCAGTAACAAAAGCAATTCGAGAACATCCAGATCAATCTTTTTATGAATTGTTAGTTTTAGTCGATGCTATTAGAGCAGGACGAGCACGAGAACGTAATTTAGCTACCGTACTTTTAAAGGAAAAATTGGCACATGCAAAATAAATCATCTGCTATATCTTCTAATATTAAAACCCTCGAACTTATAGCAATAAGACTAGGTGAAATATGTAAAGAAGTCGTTTTTGTAGGAGGTTGTACTACGGGTCTTTTAATCACCGATAAAGCAGTTCCTGATGTTCGATATACAATAGACGTAGATTGTATCGTGGATGTTATTTCTTTAAGTCAGTATCATCAATTAGAAAAGAAATTAACTTCGAGGGGATTTAAAAAATCTTTAATGGAAGATGTGATATGCCGTTGGTTTTACGATGAACTAATTTTGGATATAATGCCGACAGATGAAAAAATTTTGGGATTTGGCAATCAGTGGTATAAAGAAGCAATCACGGCATCAGCTATTCATCATTTGACAGGCAATATGACTATAAGGATCATTACTGCACCTTATTTTCTTGCAACTAAGTTTGAAGCCTTTAAAACAAGAGGAAAAATGGATTTTTATGCTAGCCATGATTTTGAGGATATTATTTCCATTTTAGATGGACGCACTGAAATAGTAGATGAGATTCTCGCTTCTGATGAAAAGTTAAAAAATTATTTAATTATGATATTGAGCGAGATCAGTGATAATCGTGCATTTCATGGGGCAATTCCAGGGCATTTTGTACAATATGGTGGTTTAGCGGATTCACGAATTGAAATACTCGAACAGAAACTTAAAGATATCATTAAAGAGCACAAATGAAACTAACTTGGTTAACAGACATTCATCTCAATTTTTTGGATAAGCAAAAAAGGAATAATTTTTATTTGACAATTACTCATGAAGATAGTGATGCTGTATTGATCAGTGGTGATATTGCTGAAGCACCCTCTATAAGTTTTCTACTCAAAGAGATGAGTGTTGCGCTCAATAAACCAATCTATTTTGTATTAGGCAATCACGATTATTATCACGGCCAAGTAGATGAAGTGCGTCAAGAGATGGTAGAGCTGACACAGGCAGAAAAATTACTCTATTGGTTACCCGCAGTTGGCATGCAAGTATTAACCACGAATATAATACTAGTGGGTCATGACGGTTGGGCTGATGCGCGTTATGGTGATTATGCCAATAGCAGAATAGTATTAAATGATAGCCATTTAATCGCTGATTTATTTCAGGCTAAAATTATTGGGAAATTTCAGTTGCTTAATAAAATGCAGCAGCTTGCAGAGAGGGATGCATTGCAATTACAAGAAAATTTATTATTGGCACTCAAGCAGCACCCAAAAAATATTATCGTGTTAACTCATGTGCCACCATTTAAAGAAACTTGTTTGCATCAAGGAAAAGTTAGTGATGCTAATTGGCTTCCTTATTTTGGATCAAAAGTTATGGGAGATTTGTTGCTGCGAGTAGCTAAGGATAATCCTGCAGTAGAGTTTTTAGTCTTGTGTGGTCACACACATAGTGCTGCGCATTATCAGCCATTAGTTAATTTACTCGTTAAAGCTGGTAACGCTGAATATTATCAGCCAGGGCTGCAGGAGTTAATAAACATTTAAAAATCCAGTTAGGGCATGTTGACAATTCTACTCTGCTGGCCGTATCTTGCTGATTTTTTGTGCTCCGCTGCTCATTTACTTCGTGTAAACTGCGTGCTCCGGTGCTCAAAAATCGACACTTTCTGACTCAAGCTTGGAGATTTTGAACAGGCTCTAAGGGGTTTTGGACATTTTGGGATTTCATTGGAAGTTCAAATGGTGGAGGCGGCGGGAGTTGAACCCGCGTCCGCAAACCCTCCGCCCGCAGATCTACATGTTTGTCCCTATCAATTGCTTTTAATAACCACTGTTCTCGATGGGCAGAGATGAATGGTTACGAGTCTTAAAGGTTTAACTTAATTGGGCAAGACAACCAATCAAGCGAGTTTGTGAGAAATGACCCCTGCTTTACACCCACAAACAAGTGTAGGCAAAGGGACGGGCCTTTTTTGTCGGCCAGAAAGAGTGGTTAACTCCGACTGCGATTAGGCAGCTAGAGCAACTTCTCCTTGTGCGTCATCATAGTTTACATCGTTTGCAACTATAAATTTGTAACTGGTTTTACGAGGGAAGTTACATCCTCGACATGCACCTTGGGTTTTGCAATCCGCGTCGAAGCCAAATCGCCCCCATATTCAAGTTTAGCAGAGAAGTATATCATAATTTTGGGAGAAAGGTATTTTTTTTCTGTGCAATGTCGGGTATACTTCAGCATGAATTGAGTTGAATATTTAATCAATAATAACAAATAGGAACCTTGTAATGTCTAATAATACTCATAATAACCAAACAGATAACCAAACAGATAACCAAACAGATAACCAAACAGATAACCAAACAGATACTCATTCAGTTTTGTTCGCTCGGTTAAATTTTCCTCAGTATAGTAATGACTTACCAAATAATGATCTGGATACTATATCTCGGCTAGACCCAATAGGTTTTGCTACACTAGAACAAGATTATCTATCCTATGCTCTAACTATACTAAGAAACTTAAATTATATACATGCTACTTCAAACGATCTCCCAACTCGCCAACATTTAATTTCGCAGTTCAATTCTTCTCCGCCTATTAATCCAATATATATTGGGTCGAATACTACACCTCAAATAAACACAATGAGTAGTCTGAATAATGATGAAGATAATAGCATTGAATCTGTTAATACAATAGAAGTGGTAAATGCTGAGCATATGGGTTCATCAAATCAATCCTCTGAACAAACTGATGATGATTACAAATCCGCTGAAGGAAAAAGAAATAAATTTCAAAATTAGCCTAGAATTTAATACCGACTCCGCATTAAACGCTCTTTATCGCGATTCCAATCGCGTTCTTTTTCGGTGGCGCGTTTATCGTAAAGTTTTTTACCTTTAGCCAGGGCAATATTTGCTTTGACTTGTTGCTTTTTCCAATATAACGATAACACCAGCAACGTATAGCCTTTACGTTCGACAGCGCCAATAAGTTTATCGATTTCAGCCCGTTGCAATAATAATTTGCGGGTGCGCGTGGGATCGGTTTCGACGTGGGTGGAGGCGGAGTTAAGCGGGGTGATGTGCGAGCCAAGCAGCCACAATTCACCGTCGCGAATTAACACGTAACTGTCGGTGAGTTGCACGCGGCCTGCGCGCAAACTTTTCACTTCCCAGCCGCGTAATACCACGCCTGCTTCAAATTGTTGTTCAATAAAATAATCGTGACGCGCTTTTTTATTGAGCGCGATAGTTTTATTGTCATCTGGGGTGAATTTATGTTTACTCATAGCGCACGAATTATATACCGATTAGGCTTAAAGATGCGAAATAAATTTTTTCTTGTTTTCAAGGAAAAAATCATCGACAATGCGCGCGTTATGCCAGAAATCAGTCGTCAAGCCATTGTTCCCTATACCTGTGCGGAAATGTTCGATCTCGTAAATGATATCGAAGCCTATCCGCAATTTATCCCATGGTGTCAATCTAGCACCCTTCATTCTCATAACGAACATGAAATTCAAGCCAGTTTGTGTTTTGCCCGGGGTGGGATCAGTAAATGTTTTACCACATGTAATCGCATGCAACGGCATAAAATGATCCAAGTCAAATTAATCTCAGGGCCATTTAAACGCTTAGAAGGTTATTGGCTTTTTGATGCGCTGAATGAAAAGACGTGTCGAGTGTCATTGAATTTAGAATTTGAATTTGCGGGAAAATTAATTAGCTTGGCGTTTGGTCCGTTATTCCAACAAGTGGCTAATACGCTGGTGGATTCTTTTCGCAAACGGGCTATCGAAGTCTATGGTAAACGAGAAACCCATGATTAACATCGAAATTGTTTACGATAATGTCGAGCGTCAAGAATTTATAGGGCTGAAAATTCCAGCAGGTACTACTGCCGAGGAAGCCATTATTCAATCGGGGATAATAGAGCGTTTTCCAGAATTAAGCCTTGCCACACTGTGTGTGGGTATTTTTAGCAAAAAAATTAATTTAAATCACGTCTTACAATCAGGCGATCGCATAGAAATTTATCGACCCTTGCTTATCGATCCGAAACAGGCGCGGCGCGTGCGTGCGCGAAAATAGCGACAATAAGCATTAAGAGCCTGCTCATTGAGTTTGGATAAATTGTATCCTATTGCTCAAAAACAACGAACTCCGTCTGACCGAGTGAATTGGTAATATGCCTTAGTTGGTGACAATAATTTGGCTTACCCGCGAAGCTTGGTCAAACACAATAGTAACCCGTTTTTCAAATTTAGGTTGGCCAACATTATCCACCGTATACACATAATCCCAGCGATTGGGACGGAAGGTATTATTTAATACGGGAGTTCCCATAATCTCTTCGACTTGTGCTTTAGTCATTCCACGGTGAAGTTGTGGCACCATTTGTGGGGTAATGACATTACCTTGTTGAATGTTTACTAAATGAATTTGCGATAACAGTGGTTTACAGCCGCTTAATAATAGGGCGGCTAGGCCACTGATAATAACGCGAGTTAATCTCTTCATTCGTCTATCCTTTGCTGATACTGGACGTCATGATAACGAAGTGCTAAGGGTTTGTGAAGCTATTCCCAATCATAAACGCAATTTTCTACCTCATCGACTGTGGATTGATTTTCTGTGGTTAGCATGTCCTCTAAGCCAGCAAAATCAAATAAATTGCGATCCATTAATTGACTTGGCTTCACGCTTTGCAGCGCGTGTAACATATTGCTAGGAATTTTGGGATTGTCTTTAGCGAGTTGTTGCAATAAATTAGCGATGCGTTGACGCGCTAAATTCGTTTGCGAGCCACATAAATTGCAGGGAATAATCGGAAATTGTTGTTCCTTGGCATAGACAATAATATCTTTTTCTTGGCAATAACTTAAAGGGCGGATCACAATGTGGCGTTTATCGTCGGTTAAGAGTTTGGGCGGCATCGAGCGAATTTCGCCAGAATAGAATATCGACATTAATACGGTTTGAATTAAATCATCGCGATGATGTCCCAGCGCTATTTTATTAAACCCATGTTCTTTGGCGTAACGATAAATAATCCCGCGCCGTAAACGTGAGCAGAGTGAGCAAAATGTTTTACCCTCAGGGATTTTTTCTTTGACGATGGAATAGGTATCGCGGGTTAAAATGGTAAAAGGAATACGATGCTGAGTAAACCACGCCCGTAATTGGCTGTCGTCCCAGCCGGGTTGACTTTGATCTAAGGTAAATGCGTGTAATTCAAATTTAACTTTTGCGCGTAATTGCAATAGATAGAGCAGGCAAAGTAGCGTAAAAGAATCTTTCCCACCCGATAAACACACCATGACCCGATCACCGTGTTGAATCATTTTATAATCATGAATGGCCTTGCCGGTATAATGAAGTAATTTTTTTTCAATGGTTGAATGGGTAAACATAATTTTAAATGACCAATTAATTGCAAAAGCGCGAGTATAACATTTAAAATGAAGACGACATATACCCAACGCACTTCAAGAGGCAGCTGAAGACAAAATCTAGAGTTAGAGATTTTCACTGATTGTCGAAGTGATTTATCTTAATAAATACCTATTTTTCCTCTTTTTTTGCGAAAGCTTAGCGAACGCACTTATTACCTAAGGCCTGCGACTTAATCTCCGACTCCCCGCATCTTCATTGGCGAGCGGTATAGAATGAATATATGCTTCTGTAGCTTTAGCTCAACCACTAAACTTTAAACGTCAAGCATAAAGAATTTAACCTATCTCATGGATTTTTTCACGAGCGCTGGCGAATATTACCGCGGAAAATCGCAGCGAAACGTGCTACCTACCTTGGGTGTGCTTTCAATATGAAGTTTGGCGTTATGCCTGAGTAAAACGTGTTTTACGATCGCAAGTCCAAGACCCGTACCGCCGCGAGCATTGGTGCGTTCATTTTCCGCGCGGTAAAAACGTTCGGTTAAATGCAGTAAATGTTGCGGATCAATGCCAACGCCGGTGTCGGTAACACTAAAATGTAAACCCTCGTTATCGGCATACCAACGCAATAAAATACTGCCACGCGCCGGCGTATAATTGACAGCGTTAAACACTAAATTAGAAAAAGCACTGCGTAATTCCATGCGCGATCCATAAATCGTTTTTCTCGTATCAATGCGTAATTTAATATCATGATGATTTTGATTACTTAAGGCGAGCGCATCTTGTAAAATAGAATGTAATAATTCTGGCATATCAATTTCAGTGCTGGATTCAGGTTGCATGGTATTGGTTTCCATGCGCGATAATAATAATAAATCTTGGACAATTTGTTCCATGCGAATGGCTTGCTTTTGCATTTTGCCAATCATATCTTGCCAGAGTGTCGGACTTAGGGGCACATTTGGATGGCTTAATCCTTCTAAATAGCCTCGGATCACAGTCAGTGGGGTGCGCAATTCATGTGAAACATTCGCGACAAATTCTTTGCGCATTTTTTCTAATTTTTGAAAAGACGAAATATTGTCGAGATAAATAATTTTTTGATCGGTTAAAAAAATAATCGAGAGTAAAAAAGTTGCAGGTGGACGCAGTTTTCCATCTAATTCAATTTTTTGGTGTGATATCGGAGTGTTGGCTGATAAATATTCGCTAAATGCTGCATCGTGAATTACCTGATCAATAGGCTGATGCTGATGACTATCGTTTAACAATAAGGCCGTTTGCGCAGCACGATTAAACCAGTCGATGGTATGATCGAGGTTGACCATAATAATCGCAGTAGGTAAATAATTAGCAAATAATTTAGCATCCATTATTGTCTTCATTGAGTTTTTGTTGCGATTTTTTAATTTTAACTGAAAACCGATAGCCACTGCCACGCACCGTTTGAATTAAATCTTGTGCGCCACTTTTTTTCATCACGTTACGTAAACGACGAATTTGCACATCCACCGTGCGTTCATCAATATAGGAATTCGTTCCCCAGACATGATCAATAATTTGGGCACGCGTATAAATTCGGTCTTGATGGATCATAAAAAAATATAATAAGCGATATTCAGTTGTGGTTAGTTTGAGCAGTTCTTCATTAATTAAAAGCGTTTGATTGGTGGTATTTAAACAGAGCCCAGGTAAGCGAATTAAACCCTGTTCATCTTCGGGAGTGACGCGTCGGAGCACCGCTTTAATACGGGCAAGTAATTCTCTTGGAGAAAAAGGTTTAATCATATAATCATCGGCGCCAAAATTTAAGCCGCGCACGCGACTGTCTTCTTCCGCTTTGGCCGATAGCATAATAATTGGAATTTCTTGAAAAGGCGTGGTACTGCGAATACGACGAATAATTTCGACCCCACTTTTACCGGGCAACATCCAATCCATTAAAATTAAATCGGGTTGGCGATCGTTGAGTTTTTTGATGGTGCTTTCTTCGTCTTCGGCTTCAATACAATCAAAGCCTGCGATTCTGAGATTAAAGCAAATCATCTCGCGGATGGCGGCTTCATCATCGACAATGAGAATAAGTTTTGTTTGATTCATGGCATTTTTCTTCTGGTTGAATGAAATTCGTTCATACTCGCCAATATTTGACGTGTATATGACAAAACTCAGTTTAAAAGGATGATTATACCCTATTTTGTCATAATTGTGCAGAATTTTATCAAGGGGGAGGGGGTGATCTCATTAAAATTTAGCTAAAACTACTATAGCGATAGAGGGGAAAGCCTCTCATCACCGGCTTTTTGATGGAGACAATAAAGCAAAGCATAGGGTTACTGCTTTTGTTAGTATCTGGCATTGTATTTGGCTTGTTGAAGTCAATGACAAATATTAAAAAAATAGTTTTGAATTTACTGCAGATAGTGAAAAAGCTATGAAGCGAATTAGTTTAAAACGGCGACGAAAGCTTGCTGGATGGGATAACCCATTTTTAACATGGCACTAAGTGCTAAATTTTAATGAGGTGATCCCCGGTATAAAAAGTTGACAAAAGTACAGTTTCAAGAGAGAATTGTGCGTTTTATAATAAAAAAATAAAAAAAGTAAACGCTCAATGAAGTTTAAGCTAAATTTAAAATAAAAAAAATAATTACGAGGTTATTTTCGGTGCATAGCAGCTACTCAACAAAAACTTACACAGATGACAATAAGACTAATCAGGAAGAAGATGGATGCGATCTTGAGGACACAGTTTCTAATTGCTCATCCTCATCCTCATCCACTTGTTCTTCAGTAGCTCAAGATTCATCAAAGCCTAGACCTATGCAGCAACAGTCAAAACTAGTGACACAAAACTCAGAGGTTCTGAGTGGCTTAAATGCCTTAAATTCATCAAGTTTTCCTATACACTGGCAATTAGCCACCGCGATTACGACAACCATCTTAAGAATTACCATTCAATTTCGTGAAGAATCATTAGGAAAAAAAATCCCTCAAACTAAAAATGCTTATTATCAGTTTTCAACATTTCCCAAACCTATCATCGTGACGCAAAAGAGTGTAGCCAATGCTATTTTCTTTAATGAATTTCCGCAAAATGCATTATTATCACGTATTCGCCATGATATTCCTGGAAAAAAAGCAGGACCAGAATTATTAATTTCCGACTTACCAATCCCCAAAGGATTAAAAGCGATTCAAAAAGAATTGTCCTTCGCTGAATTTTGGGAGGCTGTGGAAAACGGTGATATTACTATTACTGCAATTAACAATCAGACAATTGAATTTCGCTATCCTGCTTGGAACAAAAATATAAATGCCTGCGAAGATCATCAGAATACTGATATTACTTTTATACTAAACTTTGAATCTGAAGCGAACACTAAAAATAATCAATTACGCAAATTAATAGCTGAGCATTGCAAAGATGAATTTCCTCCTGAGGCAACAATATTAAGTAGAATGCAATCCTCTCAGAATTTACCTGATAATTTTAAAGAACCCCTGAGAGTAATCTATGAATTTTTAATTAAACACAAAACTTCACATTCTGGTTTTCTTTTATCGATGCGTGTCACACAGAACAATGAAACTCCATATGTAGAGCCCGTTACCGTTCTTGCACATAAAAGAACAGGGTTAATTATTCGCTCAGACTGCGATTTTCAAGGGATTAGTTGTTTTAAAACTCCATGGAGAGAATTCGCTGAAAACCCCATTTCTTTATTAAAAGAAAATACGGATGAAGTTAACAAAAAAGCACAAGCGGATATTGTTAACGCAATCAAACATTTCTGGAAAATCAGCAAGAAAAAATTATCTCTTCATGAACCAGATGAAATAGTTAATTTTAGAAATAAAATACTTGAAGCACTTAAAAATGATATTTTGCAGGATTTCCATACAACCACTAGAAATCGATACGTGAGCTTAGATGACAATGATGAAGAACTTACTAAATTAATAGCAGAACATTTTTATTCTCGATTTACTCATGGTTATAAACCTGGAGTGGGTTCTCCTTTATTAATATTTGCTGCTGTCATCATGGAGTTTTTATATCGAACACTTTTATCGAAAAAATATCCTGCATTAATAAAAGAATTGTCACCCGATCAACTTAAAATTGCGTGTAATTTAGGACAGCATCAAGCCGATGATCAATTTAATGCCGTTAATACACAAAAAGTCAAAGCCAGTCCACCAGAAAATATTTCAGCATGGCTTCCCAGAGCAACAGCACAACAAGCATTATTGCCAAACCATGAATTTGATAAATTTTTTTCATCATTAGCACACGCTGACACACTTCTATTGCAACGATTTATACGTGGTCTGGTTATGCCGTTACGTTTGATAACACATCAAGCAGTAATTACTTGCAATGCATGGATGGAGCACACGGATAACATGGTTACTAGTGGGCAACGCTTTTCAGTGAGTAATCGTTATATGAATAGCGCCGCAAACACGAGCTCGTCTTCCTCTGCATCCTCTGCAAATACTACCGATCTTGATTTAACAAAAAAGGATTGGTCACGATATTTTAGTCATGTTACACCTACTCGACCAACCCCTTCTACGCCTAGAGGCACACATTTGCAAGAACCCACTCTCCCATCAACCTCTTCAGTGGAGGATTATGTTCATATTGCGATGCGCTGGTTAGTAACCCATGGAAATGATATTTTTAATACGGAAAAAGATTTTTTTGTTAATGGCGTAGATTCTTACGAAGCAATTGCAAAACAATTATCAGCCATTCAGGTATACAGTCAAAATACATCTTCTGGCATGACTTCAGCACCGCCAACTTCACCCGCAACACCCAGAAGAGAAGATCTTACTGCTAGCTCTACCAGTACAAATAATAGAAAAGTCCGGTTACCTCCTATCAACGGGGGAAGTAAAACCTTGCTTTCCTCTCAGCAAACACAAATAGTATCTTCAAGTTCAACTGCTCATTCTTCCTCAAGCATCAATGCTTCAAGACGTGTTTTACGATCCAGCACTCACAGCCCAAGTGGTACGATAAGTACTCCTAAACCACCTTGTGATTCCACTTCCGTTACTACATCTGTTGCTGCTCAATTTTCGAGATCATCCGCATTAACTCCGGTGAGAGTCGTTTCTTCGGGATTCCTCCCTCCCTTATTTTTTAATCAAGGGAGTACTTCCGATCAAGGAGCCTCCTCAACTTCAAATGTAGATAATTCATTCGCTGCAACTCCACGTAGGAAGCAAAAAAAAGATGGACAAACACGTCCAAATGCTGAGCATACTTTAACTCCTCGTCGGAAGGAAAAAGGTTAAAAAATTATTTTCAAACAGGTCTTCCGCTGGTGGGAGATTGGGTGTACAATTTTATACACATAGAAGCAATAAACTTAGTGTAAAATTTATGTGCAACTGTGTGGTGTAACTGGTTAATTTGAAAAGATTTTGGAGAATAATTATGGCAATGGGAATGAGTCAGGAAGAATTAAAAAATAAATTAGAATTAGCACACAAAAGTTTGCGAGACAGCGTTGAAAAAGTTCAAAGCGGTTATTTAAGCAGCTGGCAAGCCTTTTTAACAATGTATAATCTTTTTAGTTCTCCTCAATCTAATCAGTCTGCTCCAGATAACCTGTCTGGCTTAGAAAAAAGCTTCAATAACTTTAGTAACGAAGATTTTTCAGACGAACAAGACATTATAGACGCTATCACAGAATTTCGATCGGTTCTTAAGCAATACCAAGATCAACTTCAAGCAGTTGAAAAAGCATCACATGCAACACACTCTCTACCATCTTCAACACCTGCTCAAATGGCCAGTATGGTTGGTAAATTTGGCAGTAAAAATTCTTCTCGAGCCGCGCTTGGCACTCTTGCAACGAGAAATCAAACTGCAAATGCACTACCAGTGTCTGGTAAGCGAGAACAAAACATCGCTCAACCTATTGGCCAGAAAAAAAGAAAGGTTTGACGAAGCATCTTCCCGCGATTTAATAGCATGAACTCTCAGATATGAAAACTAGATTCACGTCTGCGCGAGAATAACGAGAGTTGCTTCTCTGGTAAGGTATACAGTGCAGAGTATCAGTTGGGATTAATTTACGCTTATAATCGTTACTATGAAAAATTCATTGACTTTAAACATGTTGTGCTTGGTTTCTTTGCTAAAATAGATGCCCACCAACAGAAAGTCATTTCAAGAATTACCGATAAATTTCGATCATTGGTTTTACCCTTGGCCGCATCTTCATGTCCGTTGGGTATATAATATTGGCACAATTCTAGCGTCAAGATCGGCAAGCGCCACAAGGGCGCTTAGGTTAAGAAATTCTTAGGTCAACTCAGGAATATCTCAGGTTTCATCATCAAGAAAATCGCTGATATTATCTTTGAAAAATTGTTCCTGTTTTATGTGATCTTCTACGGCGGCTAAAAAAATCATAGCATAATAATCCGGATTAATATTTCTAATTAATTCACTTTCGTGAATGATAACGGCAGGTGATTTTTTAATAATTTGATTAGACTTATGATCAAGTAATTCGATTAGACTATAGGGAAAGCAGGGTAATAGAGTTTGTGCCATAACTTGGTAACGAAAAATATCGACATTCATTTTCTGCATAATTTTCTCCTTAATCAGCAAAAATAGAGTTTGGTTATTACCTCATGGGCAAATGAAAATGATTAATCACTCTCAATGCTAGGAAATTTTGTTCTCACTAGACCTGTATTACAAGTAGGATTTTTATAGGTTGACTACAGGTGTTGGCTACACTAAACTCTGTTGACTTGTAATTAGGAAAATAATGCATTGAGTTGATAATGAAGGGAATACAGAAAAGTTTTAGACCTAGCATGAACGTATTGTTAATGACGAATCTGATTTTAATGATTGGATATATTACGTTTAAGATCTCACTCTCCGCCTATTTAGATCATGATGGTTACAGCCTCAATCAAGCCTACTCTTTGGCAACAACATCATTATCATTATTTGCAATTTGTTGTGTGATTTGGGGGTATTTAAATAGAAATATTGAGCAACGTAAAATTTTTATATTAACGTCTTTGTTTATTCTTGCGATTTCATACCTATTCATTTTATCTTCAATTGAAAAAATTCAATTACTGGGAATAACATTTTTTGTTATAGGAGGGAGTCTTTATAGTACCAATATTACTTTGCTGGTCAACGAACAATTTGATGATGTTGCTTTACGCCATCAGGGAAATCAGGCTATGCAGTGGGCATTAAATTTTGGATGCCTCTTTGGTGTTTTTGGTTTAAGCATGGCTCCCACCTATATTACGTTTAAATCCTTATATTTATTCAGTGGCATATTTGTTGTATGTTCATTTATATTTTTGTATTTTTTTAAAAAAAATATTCAAGAATCCCATGCAAGAAAGTTAACAATAAAAAACCATTTTTCATTAATAATAAAATTAGCCTGGCTATCGACTCTAGTATGTGTTCTGCTAAATCTACCTTCTTTAACACGATTACTGTCGATAATGTTATTTATAGCATGCGTGATATACGTATTATTTTTAAGCTTTAAGGAAAAAAATCAAAAATACTTCCAATTTGTAATCATACTAATTCTATGCATATTTGTGTATTGGTTGTCATTTTCGATATTTTCCAGCCAGTTTGCTATCTTTTTGACGAGTCATGTGGAAAATAAAATTATGGGAATTACGGTATCACCGCTAATACCGCTTATTTTCGATCCGCTGGCTAATTTGATTTGTGGTGGAGTTATCTACTATATTTATAAATTAAATGCAATTAAAGAAACTAAAATGCTGATTGCCAGTTTATTCTTAAATTTTTTAGCATTTATGCTACTTTTTATGTCAATCAAATTACTCAGCAGCAATAATAAAATTGAAATTTTTTGGCCTATAGTGTGTATTTTTTTATATGCAACGTCAGAGTTTTTGCTCATTACTACCACGCAAGCACAAATTAGCACGCTCATAGAAGACAAAAAGCGACAGGGGTTATTTGTTGGGGTGCAACGTTTATGTGCGGCATTTAGTGCTACCGTTGCCTACTATCTGATCCACCATACCAATTCTAATGTAGGCTTTGGGCTAAAAAATATTCTCAGCTCGAAAAATTTGTATTGTTCAGTGATGGTAATTTCTCTAATTGCCCTTTTTCTGCTTATTCTATTTAGAAAAATTGGGATATTTAAATTATGAATAATTCAATACTCTGCTCAAAAATCGACATTTTCTGAGTCATTCTCAGAAATTTTAAACATGCTCTAAGAAATCGTCGTACTTTCATCTTGATCACATAAGTTGTTTAAAATAGCCTGATAACCCGCATGAAAATCGGGGTAGAGCATTTCGTAGCCGGTTTCGAGTAAACGTTGATTGCTGACGCGCTTATTGCCGCGTAATCCATGGGGATCGTCGGTTTGAATTTGGGTGTTTAAAATCGGTTGGTTAAGCATTTTTGCCAGCCATGTCACCACTTCATGTTGGGGCGTTGGGCAATTATCGGTAGCGTTATAAATAGTGTGCGCCAAGCGCGTTTGCGAAATTAAATGAAGAATAATATGCGCTAAATCATCGGCATGAATACGATTAGTATAATGATTAGCAAGTATTATTGTTTGGTTACGAATTTGTTCGATGAGGTGTAAACGTCCTGGCCCGTAAATTCCCGCTGCGCGTACAATGATATGATCGACTGCCGCTGCTTGTAAAAGAGTCTCGGCGCGCAACATCATCCTTGCGGGAAAATGCTGAGCACCGAGGGGGGAGTTTTCGTCTACCCAGCTTCCATCGACTTGGGGGTAGATCGATGTGCTTGAAGTAAACGTTAGGGAGGGACTTAACTTTAGTTTGCTAAAAAACTCTAAACAATTTTCTAAACCGCGCACATAAATATCCTCGTACGCAGTTTCAGTGTGTTGATCGGCACTTGCACAATACACCACAGTGTCGATGTCAATGGGCAAGCGATTAATTTGATTTTTATCGGTTAAATCGATGGAAATACACGGCACGTTATCGGGGATCGATTTAATATTACGACGCACGGCCATAACCTCGTGGCCTTGTGCAAGTAATAATTTAGCGAGACGCACGCCGATATCACCACATCCTAGAATAACGACTTTTTTCATGTGGCGACTCCTTCCACTTCAGTTTCCGTTTGAAATTCTAAAATATCCGCGGGTTGGCAATCGAGATATTGGCAAATTAATTCTAACGTCGAAAAACGAATAGCACGCGCTTTACCCGTTTTTAGAATGGATAAATTTTGCGAAGAAATTCCAATTAATTGTGCTAATTCATTTAATTTCATTTTACGTTTCGCCAACATAACATCCAAATTAATAACGATGGGCATGGTTTTATCATCCTTAAATGGTGAGTGCTTGCTCTTCTTGCAGTTGACACGCACGCCCCATCACCCACGCCACCACAAAGGTGACGAGTGCAATAATGACTACTAATACATCCGAGGGACTGAAATACACCCAAATAAAACGTTGTGCTTGATTAGGATTGGGTAGTGTTAACACCAAGCTAATCGCAATTTGGTAAAAAGGATAAATTAATTCTGAGAGCAGCAAACCCACGGCAATGCGCTTAATGCAACTGACATTTTGCAGGGTAAAGATAATATCGTTAGCATATAGTTTAAAAAGTTTGGATAAATGATAGAGAATAAAAACCATGATCATTAAATTTGGGAGACTCACAAAGACGGCAAGTAATTTGGTTTTCCACGTGGGATTATAATACACGGGTAAATTGGGGGTTAGTAATTGGAACCAATGCGCAGAAAATTCATGCTGGTGACTGAAGGTTGCCCAATAAGACAAAATTAATGCGGGTAGCACTAGCATCATTAGCATGAATAAAATGGATAATGTTTTACAAAGCGCTTTCATGGCGGTTTGAAACCCCTTACTTAAATCTGTGAGTTATTATAACGCGAAACCTAACTTATTCAATAAAAAAATCACGATAAACATGAATTATTTGGTGTTAATCATGGTTATATATGTACTTAGTAGTTTAGTCAGTAATAAGTCAGGTGCATTTCAAAATAGATTATGTAAAAATTCGACAATCTCAACTTATCGTTTTTTCTCATGAAATTGCTTTCAATCATAAAGTTTTTTGGTAAATTGCCTGACGCGTTTTATCTGCGTTTTTATTTATGCAACTTAGGCTTAGCCTATTTAGTAGGAACACGTTATCTTGCTCACTTAACGTATACCGTGGGAATGAGTGGTGAGGTGGATGTAAGTTTAAAAATACGTGTGTGGGTTTTAGCCATTTTAATCTATTTAGGCCAACTGGCCTTATTGACACTGATCCCCCTGTTCGGCATCTGGGTGCTTTGGATAGTAAAAATACCCGAGCGGTTAATAAAGGGTATAGCCGTTATAGGTTACTCGCTATTTATTTTATTTTTAATTATCGATACTCAAGTTTATGCGTTATATCATTATCATATTAATGGTGTCATTTTTCATTTAGTGTTTGGCGGAGAGTTTAGTCAAATTTTTGTTTTTTCCTGGGCAGAATGGATAAGATTTTTTTCCTGGATCATCTTGGTTTTTAGTTTACAACTAGTGGCGGCTTGGTGGAGTAATCAGCACTGTAGGCAAAAAATGAATTCTTGGATCATCATCAGTATTTTTTCAATGGCCATGCTATGCTGGATGACCTCAGTATTAGCTTATGCCACGGCGGCGATGAAGGGTGCACGAATATTTATGGATGTAGGACGTGTGCTGCCGTTTTACGAAACCATTATTTATAGTTTAATGCCCACGCAAAATATTCTGCAAAAACTCGTCACCAAAAATGCACCGTATTTTTTGCAAGCCCCGCAAGCGACACATCGCCTGAACTATCCATTACAACCCTTAGTCTTCCATACCCCAAAACACTTACCGAATATTTTATTTATCGTCATTGATACTTGGAGATATAATACCTTAAATTCAGAGGTCACTCCCAATATTCAGGCATTTTCACAAAAAGCATGGCGTTTTCAACAGCATTTTAGCGGAGGAAATTGTACAGGACCTGGAATTTTTTCATTATTTTATGCGCTGCCTTATAGCTACTGGTCGTCGGTTAAACAAGAAAAAGTAGCCCCATTATTCATTCAACAGTTATTACATGATCATTATCAACCGGCAATTTTTGCGAGTGCCTCGTTAAAACTACCCGCATTCAATCAAACCGTCTTTTTAACCATTCCAAATTTAAAAGTCGAAACACCCGGCAAGCACAGTTATGATCGGGATGCGACTATTAATCAAGAATTTTTAAATTTTTTAAATCATCGTCATAAGAACCAACCTTTTTTGGGATTTTTATTTTACGATAGTGCTCATGCCATAGAATTTCCACCTAATTTTCCTGCTCGATTTAAGCCCTGGTGGAAAAAAATTCGCTATACCGATCTCACCAACCAAACCGATCCAACGCTTTTTTTAAATCGCTATAAAAACGCCGTATATTATGACGATAGTTTAGTAGGAAAAATTTTACACGCCTTAAACGAACAACATGTGCTTAATAATACTGTAGTAATCATAACAGGTGATCATGGGCAAGAGTTCAATGATACTAAACGAAATTATTGGGGACATGCGAGCAATTACACTCATTATCAAGTGCAAACCCCGCTTATTATTTATTGGCCGCACCATGCGCCGCGGATCATCAATTATCGTACTACTCATTATGATATTGTGCCTTTTTTAATGGAAAAAATATTGGGTTTGCAAACGTCGAGCGCGGCCTATGCAGTTGGAAATTCCCTGTTAAATAAACAAGATCGCAGTTCTTTTTTAGTCGGGAGTTATATTGATTTAGGTGTGATTGATAACACAGGCTACACCACCATTTACCCCACTGGAAATTATCAAGTATATGACCCAAATGCAAAGCCATTGCCTTCTGCACCATTAAATCTACCCGCGCTCAAACAGGCTTTTGCTCAAATGCGACAATTTTATCGCTGAAACTAGGATAATATTTGACAGGAGTTTTGTACTTGCGCGAAACTCCTATTCGATTGAATTTTTACTAAGCTTGCGCTAATAATATCAAGCAACACTGTTTAAGGAGAAAAGTTATGAAAATTTGGAATATAGTATTAAGTGCCGTGGTAGCAACTCAATTGGTAGCTTGTGCGAATTATGTCGAACAAAAACAAGCAGCAAATTGTTTTCCAGGTACGCAATGTTATCAGCAATTACCGAAAAATTTGCAGCAAGCCAAACGTCAACAATGGTTAGCGCAGCGGCAAAATCAATTACAAGACCAACGTCAACAACGCAATGGTTCTTTATGGGCCGTTAAACCTGTGAGTGAGTATTAGCACTACAATTACAGAACAACGACAGTACCGCGTCAATTTTATTCTAAAACTAGAATATAGCCTAATTTTGGGCTATACTACCTAGGAGCTAACTTGATATGACCACACTACAACCACTAATTTGGATAGGCTCATCTCGAACAGATTTAAAAAGTTTACCTTCTGAGGTTCAAGATGATATCGGTTATAGTCTATATCAAGCACAGTTAGGCTATTTTCCTGATCAGGCAAAATTATTAAAAGGTTTTAGTGGGGTGGTAGAAATTATTTGTAACCATAATAAAAATACTTATCGCGCTATTTATGCTACTAAAATTGAGAAAAAAATTTATGTGTTACACGTATTTCAAAAAAAATCAAAACATGGAATAAAAACACCTAAAGAAGATATTGAACTTATCAAACGCCGTTTGCAAACGGCACATGCAATAGCAAGAGGTCAGTTATGAAAAACCAATCCATTAATTCCGACGAAATTTGGGAGCAGGGTTCCGAAAATGTTTTTGCCGACCTTGACATGCCTGATGCTGAAGAAAAGCTAGCTAAAGCAGAGCTTGCATTTAAAATTAATCAACTACTTAAAAGAAAGAAACTTAAACAAGCAGAGGCAGCAGAAATTCTTCATGCCGATCAATCTAAAATTTCCTTATTGAATCGTGGGCGATTATCTTCATTTTCGATAGAGCGCTTAGTGCGATATTTGAATTTGCTTAATCAAGATGTTGAAATTGTGATAAAACGCTCGAGCAGTCGAAAAAAACAAGGAAAATTGCGAGTAGTTTATTTGTGATGATGCTCGAATAAACTAGAAAGTAGTTATTATTTATTTTTCACCCCGCTCATAAGCCCCGTCCCAATTGGGCGGGGGAGGGTTAATTAAATAATCATTAATACGATTGAGCATCAATTGATAAAGTATTTTTTGAGGATGATCTTGATTCAGTTTTTCAAAAAGTTCATTAGCCATGTGCCATTGTTGCGAAAAATAATATTCCAAGGCTTGTTCGTGGAGCGTGATTTCTTCGCTTATTGCTGGAGTAAGATTGTTTTGGTGGCAAATTAATTCAAACACTTCTACCGCAGTATGTTTACCTTTTACTAGCACGCGATCTAATTTCCGAAAGACATAGTCAGGAGATTTTTTGCGGGTTTCAGCGCCAACTGCGATTTTAACTCCGTAATATTTAGTGGTACCCTCAATTCTTGAACCTAAATTGACGGCATCGCCCAATACGGTGTAAGACCGCCGAAATTCCGATCCCATATCACCTACATTCATAATCCCGGTGTTAATACCAATACCAATATTAAATTCAGGAAGATTGAGTGCGCGAAATTCTGGTTTTAATTCATTGGATTTTTCAATCATCGCTAAGGCAGCTTGACAAGCGTGTTGGCGGTGATCGAGATCTTCCACGGGTGCACCCCAAAAGGCCATAATCATATCGCCCACATATTTATCAATAGTACCACCACAATTAAAAATAATTTCCGTCATCGGGGTAAAATATTTATTAAGTAATTGACGTAATTGCGCCGCAGCTAAATTTTCTGAAATGGTGGTAAAGTTACGAATATCGGCAAATAATACGGTGAGTTCGCGAGATTCTCCTTCAAATCCATAGGCAGAGGGATTTTCAGAAATGCGTTTTACATGATCAGGCGGTACGTATTGTCCGAAAGCTTCGCGCAACGTGCGACTTTTTCGATTCGCAAATAAAAATCCATATAACATATTTAGGGATGCTAAAGTAACGATCATTAGAAGAGGAATGCTGGTTGAAAGTAACCAATGTTTAACATTCCATAGCCAAAGATCACCACCAATGACCAATGCAACGCTGAACAATGCTACTAAAGATAGCGTTAGTGGACCCAAAAATGGTAACAAAAAAGTTAATATCAATCCCAAAGTTATTATTGTTAATAGCTCAGCACCTTTATTCCAACTGGGTTCGTAAGGAAATTGTTGTTGTAAAATACCGTTGGCAATGTTGGCATGAATTTCTACGCCAGGATAAACAGGATCAACAGGGGTGGTGTGGAGGTCGCCCAATCCCAAAGAAGTGGTGCCAATAAAAACTAAAGTATTTTCCAATGCCTGTGGTTTTAATTTTTTTTCTAACACATCACTGGCAGAGTAATAGGGGTAACGTCCTTGTTTGCCTTGATAGGGCACAATGACTTGGCCATGAATATCGGTGGGAATAATTTGTTTGCCTAAGGCAATAGACTCTAAACCGATATAATCATCAAGTTTAATAAAATTAGGGATAATCTCGTCGCTTAACAAATACGCTTTAGCAGCAGATAATCCTAATGCCGGATATAATTTATTTTCATAGCGAATCACTAGCGGCGTACGTCGAATCACTCCGTCGGTGTCGCGTGCGGTGGTGAGAAATCCATGAAACAGTGTTTGTTGTTGTAAGGTGGCAATGTTGCTGGTATATCCTGGAAATGAAATTAACATTAACTGATTAGGATTAAATTTTTCAATAATAAAAAAACTTTCCGGTAATTGCCCCTGCGAAAATTTTTTATCATGATGAAAAATAAACCCTAATACAATATCATTATTTTTAGCAATTACATCACTGAGTCTTTTATCATGATCAAAATGTTGAGAAACATTTTTAAGAGAGTTTTGTAATTCTTGATCGGTAATTTGATTACTGTTTAATATGGTTTCTGTGACATTACGTTCCTCTTCAGAGAATATAATGTCAAAGGCAATAACAATAGCTCCATAGTCACGCAAATTTTCAATTAATTGTGCAATTTTATGACGTGGCCACGGCCAGCGTCCTTCCCGACTTAAGCTTTTTTCATCAATATCAATAATGGCGATGGGCGTGGGAGCAGGGGAAGAGGGCAACGTGAGGCGCACGCGTAAATCATACATTAAATAATCTAAACGATGTAATACGTCACGCACGATAGGGTTAGGAGTAATCGCCGCCCACACAGCAATCACTACCACAATTATTCCCGCGATGAGGGGATACATTTTTTTGGTCAAGCGAGCTATTAACACCTCAGCGCTCCTGCGTCGTGTTAGCTTATCAGCGTGATGTGACTTTATTCCCCGAGGCTTGTCTCGGTTACAAAGCCTTGGACTTGCCAAAGGGGGAGAAAACCTAGTTCTTCCCTTTGATCACTCAGCGCATTTTCATACCGCGTTGAGCGAAATTAATTGAATTCTTTTGAAATTTCCCTTCCTTAAACTGAGTATAGTTCATCCTAGATGAAACGTTCGAGTTATAAACAATAGCTTGCGCAAAATCTCTGAGCTTGGGTTAATTTGCATAGGTTCTGCGTAATGTTTTGAATAAAATGTCGTGTGCAGCGGATTGAGCAAGGAGTGTAGAGCAGTATATAATGCGGCAATATTTAAAACCGTCGATTAAAAATTCATGTTAATTCATACTCTGATTGGTATTGTCTGCGCTTATGGCATCGGTTGTTGTTCGACAGCCTACTACGCCGTGAAATTTTTACAAGGAAAGGATTTGCGCCAACTAGGCACGGGGACGTTGGGTGCTCGCAATGCGAGCCGTGTGTTGGGAAAAAACTGGGCGTTAGTCATTTTTTGGCTTGATATGTTACGAGGAATGCTGGCGATTGCAGTCGCCTATGGATTAGGTTTAACCGACTGGGGCATGGGAAGCTGTGTGGTGGCGGTAATTGCTGGCCATATTTGGCCACTGCACTTGCGATTTCAGGGCGGCAAAGGTATTGGCGTAAGCTTAGGCGCCTTACTGGTGTGGAATTTTCCGGTGATGTTATGTTTTGGTCTGTTGGGGGTTTTAATTTATTTAATTACTCTGCGCTTTAAGCTAACGGGGTTGATTACCCTACTTTTTTTACCCATTTTTTCCGTCTTGTTATTGCAGACCCCCGCACATTATATTATGTTACTCGCGATTGTGGGGATGCTAGTGTTGGCGCATTGGGAGAATATCCAAAAAAACCCTTGCGCGACTTCCCATTAAAGCTATCGTTGAGTCAAGGAACTGAGGTAATTGTATTGTGTCAAATAAAGAAGTGATTTTTAAATTTGCGAATGAAGATTGGGAATTTGAACAAATTCATCGTTTGAACTACGCCGCATTTGTCGAAGAAATTCCGCAGCACGAACGCAATCCCGAAGGCAAATTAATCGATAAATTTCACGAAGAAAATCGCTATTTAATTGGCATTTGCGATAATCAAGTCATTGCCATGGTTGCCTTCCGCGATCAACGTCCATTTTCACTCGATTTCAAAATGGATAATCTCGATAGCTATTTGCCTAAAAATGCCAAACATAAAAAAATTGTGGAAATTCGCTTATTAGTGATTAAGCAACAATACCGTTTTTCCCGTATTTCCCACGAATTATTAATGCAATTGATGATCCATGTTTGTCATCATTATGATTTTGTCGTCGTTTCAGCGACAACGCGTCAGCAAAAACTCTATGAACACATGACCTTCAAACCGTTTGGCCCAATATTAGGTGCTGAGGGCGCACAATTTCAACCGATGTATGCGTGGGTGCAGGAAGGCTTGGAACGCATTCCCCAGTTACGGGAACGTTTTAATCAATCACGCCAAGAAACGCATAAAAAATCGCAAATTCTTTTACAGCCTGGTCCGGTGATGGTGAATCCCGCGGTACGGGTGGCGTTGGTGGCTCCCAGTATTTCACATCGTAGCGATTCCTTTCGACGGATGATGGATGATTGTAAACGCGCATTGTGTCATTTAGTGAATGCTGACGATCTGGTATTTGCTATGGGATCGGGCACTTTGGCTAACGATATTGTGGCCGGCCAGTTAGCACAATTGCCAGGACGTGGTTTAATTTTATCGAACGGAGAATTTGGCGATAGGCTTGCCGATCACGCACGCCGATTACAATTAAATTTTTCCGTCTGCAAGATTGAGTGGGGTGAGTGTTTCACCCACGAAAAAATTGCAGCAAGCCTATCTGCTCATAATGATTGGGGATGGTTGTGGGCGACGCATTGCGAAACTTCCACGGGTATTATTAACGATTTGGATTTATTAAAATCCATCGCGCGTCAATATGAGCTGCAATTAGCGCTTGATTGCATCAGCTCGGTAGGATTAATTCGCGTGGATTTGGAAGAAGTGTTTCTCGCCAGTTGTGTGAGTGGCAAGGGTTTATGCAGTTATGCAGGCTTAGCCATGATCTTTCACCGCGAATTACCCGCGCAACACCGTCCCTTACCTCGCTATTTAGATTTAGATTTTTATATTAAACACAAAGGTATTCCTTTTACGTCGTCTTCGCATTTAATGCGTGCTTTAAAACAAGCTTTATTCAGTGAAGATTATATGAAACGCTTAGGTCGTCTGTGTGAATTAACGGAATGGTTAGAAGCGCAATTAAAAATCCTCGGCGTGCAAATTATTGCGCCTAGCGCGGTGCGTAATCCTGCTGTTCTGACCTTTGCTCTCCCCACCGATATTAATAGTCAATTGGTGGGCGATGCGCTCGCGCAGGCAGGCTATTTATTAAGCTACCAGAGCGGCTATTTAGCCGAGCGCAATTGGCTACAAATTTGTTTATTCGGCGGGCATTACGATAAAACCATGTTTAATCATTTATTTGAAATTATCCAACAGCATTTGGAACCGCAGGTGGTGGCGTGTTGAGGGTCATGGCTATTATTTTATCGGCTTGCACTTTAAGATCCTCTAAGTCTGAGGCTTGATGCCGCATACTCAAAGTCAGATGTATTTCCGGCCTGAACTTTTGGTTGTGTATGTTGATCTAGAGAAGGATTTGGTTCCTTTTGTTGATATTCTTTGGGTTGAGGAACAGCCGTATTATTATTATGGTTAGATTTGGTTAGTTCAACACTTGAACTTTTATTATTATCGTTATTTACGCATAACTGCTGATTTATAATAGCATGAGAAGTCTGATCTGTTTTTGATAGCTTGTCGTATTTCTCAAACTTGTCGTGTTCGTCAAAAACGTCCTCCCAGCTTAATTCTTGCGATTTTTTTAATTCTTGCAAATTCTTTGCAGTTTTCGATTTTTGTTTTTTCTGAATAACTGCGATGAAAACAAAAGCTATCGTCGTAAACGCACCAATGAGGGCAACAAGTCCTAGTCCCAGTTTCTGAGCAAGATTATATTTTTTCTTGGTAGCTTTAGAAAATTGTTTTAATGGTTTATCCGCAGCTCTGGCGGCTGGTAAAAAATTAGCATGAACATCGGATAATTTGATTAATGCCACGTGATAAGACATCGCATTGCGATGATGACCGCGATTTAAATTCTGGATAATTCCATCATTAAGCCTATTCCAATCACTCATGGCGAGCGGATCGGCTAACAGGGTGGCTACAGCCGCAATGACTACGGCTGCGCGATCGCGATTGCTTTTACATCCCACGGCATTCAAACTTTGCTGCCCTTGCGCTAACTGCGCCAATGCTGCGCGCATAATGCTGCGTTGATAGGAAGGTAATTGTGAAAAAGTGGGATCGCCATTTTGTAAACGGCGCAATTGCACCGATGCTCGCAAACGAGTGGCAATTTCACTGTTTAATTCTGCTGGAAGTGCTGTATTATTAGATGATAAAAATTTTTTATTATCAAGTTCATTTAAAAAATTCATATAATTTTTTGGAAGGATATTTTTTGAATTTTTAATAAAATCTAAAATTTCTGTAAGCTTTGTATTATCATTGTCATCTGAAAATTTAATTTTTGTAGAAAAAGAATTATACGTAGAGAGTAGTTTTTCATGAATAGCTTCATCATCTATCTCGTAATTAATAATCGACCCATGAACAAAATAACCCGTATTGCTACGGACATCGTTTAATTGATTAACGGCATCGTTGGTGTGAAAAAAATAAATAGGGATAGTGGCGTTTTCTTTGTTAACATAATTTTCTGGATTGCTAGAGTAGTCTTTTTGCACCGCGGCTAAGGCTAGTTTCGCAGTTTCAACAAAATGGGTATTATTATCTTTTTGCCCATGGCCATCATACCAATTGGGTGATAATAAATTAATATGATTGGCATAAAAGGGTTGTTCATTAGCAAGATCACCATATAACATTTTATATTGTTTGATTGCAGAGTTGAGTTGTGTTTTAAAAATTTCTTTGTAAATATCAACAGCAAGATCGAATTGAATTTCTTTAGGTAATTCATAGCAAACCGGTGTACCGAGTCGAATAATGGTACCGGCTTGACGAGTGATGACTGAGTCATTAACGTTATTGGATGATGAACTACTGGAAGAGTTTGGGTTATTATATTCATAAACAATCGAGTGTTTATGAACGTTAGCAGGCAAAGGCAGCCATCGCGCCGAAGGTGGGGCAGATAAGCCATTTTTTATTATTAGCTCTTTATGATTTTGAAAAAACTTTGCAAGCCAGGTATTTTCAGGTTGAGATATTTTTTTGCCACAAATTTTTTGATTCGCAGCTTGAAACCATTTCTGGTTAGTATCGAACTCCGCATTACCTGGATAATAATAGCGTTGGTAATAGTCCTCGCTAATTTTAAGCAACTTGCTATTTTCCGCGAGTGTATCATTACCGATAAATTTACCCCTAGTACTAATTTCTTTGTTTTGTTGTAACATCAACGCACAATCGCGCGCAGCAATTAATTGCTGTTCAGCTTCTGTTCTGTTGAGCTTGAGTTGTGTTTTGAGAAGTTTAACGCATTCCTTTTTCAGTGCAATGGCGTCATTAATAGTAAAATTCTTAGTTTGATTATTTAATTTATTAGTGTATTCCAAAATAAGTGTATCAAATTTGGCTATCGTGCTATCGGCTTTAATAATCAACAAGGCTGATAATAAATTATAAGCTTGGATCTTAGCGGTACATGTATCTAACATATCATCTAGTTTAGGTTTATTACTTGATCCGGAAGCTTGTGTATACTCAGTCGTGCTAGATGAGGTGCTATTTTGAGTGCCTTTTGAGGTTAATAGCGCTTGTGTTGTGTCACTATACTGTTGTTGCAGCTCAAAAACCTTTTTATTGAATGTCTCGATAGTCGGAACTTCAGAGGTATTTGGGGCGCTATGCATATCATCCTCACTTTCTAATTTATTGTTATCTATTGTAAGCATAGACTAGGATACAAATTTTGCCATTCACCCACTGAATAGGTCTAAAAGATTCTTTATCGGTTTAGAAATGAAGAGCAGGGAGTGAGATTTTAAGGATATGAGGATTTTATGTATAGGTGA